>CAYYLW010000001.1:0-89148 GCA_964472465.1 uncultured Oscillospiraceae bacterium
TCTACTACGACACCAAGAACGGTATGCAGTTTGGCGAGCAGAACATAGACGGCAAGTGGTGGAATTTTAGCAATGTGAATGGAAACCGTTCTATTGGCCTAACCGCCCTGCCCGATGGACGTACCGTGTACTACGACAACGCTAACGGAATGCTGTTTGGCAAAGAAGTGAACATTGGCAACAAATTTTTCTACTTCAATAGCGCCAATGGCAACCGCTCTTTGGGCCTAACCAAATTAGCAGATGGGCGCACTGTTTTTTACGACGCCAACCTGGGCCGCATCACTGGCGAAAAGGTCATTGATGGTAAATGGTGGTATTTTCACCCCATTGATGGCAACCGCTGCTGGGGCCTAAACTATCTACCAGACGGACGCATCGTCTATTATGACACCAAAAACGGCATGCTATTTGGCGAGCAGAATATTGAAGGCAAGTGGTGGAATTTCAGCAAGACCAATGGCAACCGCTCTTCCGGCCTTACCTCTCTCTCCGATGGACGTACTGTATACTACGATGATTCCAAAGGTATGTTGTTTGGAAAGAATACCATCAATAACTACGTCATAGATGCGAATCCTAACAATGGTAATATAATCTCTATTGTGGATTTAGCCCCAGGGCAACGTATCATTACCGTGTACAACATTGGTACCAAAACCAATGTAACCGCTGCTGTGCGCGATATCCTTGCACAAATTGTGGCCTCTGAAGTAGGCGGCTCGAACAATATGGAGATGTATAAGGCGCAGTCGATAGCAAGCTATACATGGTTGCTGTACAACTACAGCAATTACGGTAGCGTCACCCCGCATGTATTCCTAGGCACTGCCACGGCCTCCACTTACCAAGCGGTGGATTCCGTAATCGGCCAATACCTTGCCTACGGTGGCGCCCCTGCCCTTACCATGTATGGCACCTCCAGTGCGGGCACCACGAACAGCGCACAAAAGTATTTTGGGTTAAATCTCCCCTACCTCACTACAGTACAAGACCCCTACGGTGTGTCTCATGCAAACAAGAGCACTGCATGGAATATAACCCAAATGTCGGAAGCCATTCGTAAAATGACCGGCACCACCCCCACAGGCGACCCTGCTGGCTGGGTAAAACTATCCGGTGTTGGCGGGTACCTTACCGGAGCCACGGTAAACGGACAAAACGTAACCCCTGCCAAATTCTTTGATAATTTGTACGGGCTCTACTCCCCCTATGTGAACTCCTTCCAGTATAACGCCACTACCCGCCAATGGACTGCTTCTACCACTGGCAACGGGCATGGCATTGGGATGAGCCACCAGGGCGCCATTCATTATGCCAAGAGTGGCTGGAACTACCAGCAGATTCTAGCGCATTATTACCCTGGAACCATTGTATCTACGGGCTATGTTTTAAAATAATGTTTCCCTGTATTTCATACTTTGGCCCCTTGTCCTAATGTTGGTTCTTAATGAAAAAGTGTAAACACAAACCCATATAGTGAGAACTCACTATATGGGTTTGTTATTTTATGCTTTTAATCATTTATTATTATTTATATATAATGTTATAAACATTTGACTCATTCCCCTTATCTTGTTATACTTTTAAATAGTTTAATGATTATTCTAGTGAGGTGAGGAAATGTCCTGCACAATTGTTTTTGCAAACCAGAAGGGCGGTGTCACCAAAACCACCACCGCCGCCTCTTTTGCCGCCGAGCTGGTACGCCGTGGCGCTAAGGTGCTGGTTATTGACGCAGACCCCCAGGCAAACCTTTCGGACAGCGTGGGCGCCGACACAGCCGAGAGCAACGGCCTATATGACCTACTTAAAAAAGAAGCCAAGGCGAAGGACTGCATTCAAGAGCTGGAGGTATTCGATTTAATCGCCAGCAGTATCCTACTTGCCGGGGCCGAACAAGAATTCACGCAAACCGGTAAGGAGTTTCGCCTTCGCGAGGAATTAGAGGAAATTGCAGACCTCTATGATTATATCGTGATTGACACTCCCCCCTCTCTCGGTATTCTCACCATCAACGCCTTCACGGCGGCCAATGTTATTGTGGTGCCCACCACCCCTGGCATTTTTTCGGCCAGCGGAATCCAGCAGCTTTATAACACCGTGCAGAATATTCAGAAATATACCAACCCTGGGGTGAAAATTGGCGGCATTTTGCTTACAAAATATAGCCCCCAAGTGAATATCAGCCGTGATATGCGTCAGCTTACCACCCTACTCAGCCAACACATCAATGCGCCTTTATATAAAACCCATATCCGCAGCTCTGTGGCCGTGGAAGAAGCGCAGGCCAAAAAGCTGGATATCTTTCATCACAAACCCTACTCTACCGTGGCCAGAGATTACAGTGCTTTTGTAGATGAGTTTTTAAACCAGTATAACTCTATATGATTATAATATATTATCATTATATGTATTTATGATTGTCTTATTATACCATTTGCATTAGTATAATTACTTGTGATTATATGTTTATGATGGTTTGCACGCATATTACTCTATCGCTATATTTGTTTGTTTTCATTCGATTTTATTGCTTTAACTGCTTTCTATTTTACTGTTTTAACCGCTTTACATTTTACAGTTTTAACTACTTTCATTTTTATTTATTTAACCGCTTTCCATTTTACTGTTTTAACTGCTTTCAATTTTATTTATTTAACTGCTTTCCATTTTATTAATTTAACCGCTTTACATTTTATTAATTTAACCGCTTTACATTTTACAGTTTTAACTACTTTCATTTTTATTTATTTAACTGCTTTCCATTTTATTAATTTAACCGCTTTCCATTTTATTCTTTTACGTTTTTAACTATAAGAAAGGATGATTACATGGCCACAAAACGCACCCAGCGTATAGACCCTAATGCTGCCTTCAACGCCATTATCGGTATTAGCCCCGCCACCAGCACAGAGGAAAAAGGGGGAGGGGAGAATACAGCTTTGCCCGTATCCCCCCCAGCGCCGGCAAAAATAGAATCAGATGCCCCCTTCGCCGAAACCGCGCCAGCAGAGACACCCCGCTCTACACCTGCCACGGCAAAAGCGGCTCCAACGACAGATAACAAAGAAGACCAGGGCGCCAAGAAACTGGTGCAAAAAGGCTATTACCTCACCGAAGAACAGGTACGGCAGCTGGGTATCACCGCTGTCATGAATGGTGTAGACCGCTCGTCCATCGTGCGGGAAGCCTTGGATCTCTATTTTTCCAGCCATACGGAGACGCTTCCATGAACGGCGGGCTCAACCCTTTTGATGAATTTTCCCAGCTGGGGCTAAGCCCCGAAGGAAAAATTGTGGAGACAGGGGAGGGGGCATCGTCTACCTTTTGGGAGGACAGTTCCTTCGCTGAATTTGCCCATATTTTACGCAATGCAGAGCACCAGGAAGCACAGCACAGCAGCCAGCTTTTGCTAACTCAGGTGAATCACCTGGGGGAAGAGGGTGGCGCTTTTGCTGCTTTTTACCAGCAGTGGGGCCTATATTGCCAGGTGGTAGCCGCACGCATGGACAACTGGCCCAAGGAAGCCGCTAGCCTTATCAATTTGGGCTTTCTTGGGAAAATTGTAGAACTGTTCCTGCAAGAACATAACATTAAAACCGCGCCGGCAAAACTGACTGCGAAAGAAAAAAAAGCTCTGCTCTTGTTCGCCGATCGTATGCGGGATTCTTCACTGGGGGCACCCGCAGTAGTAAACACCCGTTTCCCCGAGCAATTTGTCACCCCCATCGACAAAGCCAGCCGCGAGTTATTCAGCGGCGAGCTGATGGATGCCACGACCTACCGTCTGGCCATGGAAAGGCGTGGCAGCAAGCGGGAAGTTACCACCCTGGTCAGCATCAATTTCGACGAATTGGGGGAGACGGTGCAAATCATGGGCCGTAAGGAACTCACCCCCTATGACCGCGAGGTGCACGACGCCATTGTCACCCTTTTTGTGGATGGCGGTAACGAATATATCACTCCACAGATGATTTACCAAACCATGACCGGGCGGAAGAACGCCCGTTTGATGCCCAAGCAGGCTGCCGCTATCGGGGAGAGTATTTCAAAATGTATGTATAGCCGTGTTACCATCGACGCCAGCGAGGAGGCCCGCGCTTTCGGTTTTGAGGAATTCCGTTACGACGGCAACCTTATCCCTGCTGAACGTGTCACCGCCACCATCAACGGAGAAACCACGGCTAGCATTCATATTTTACGTCAGCCTGTACTTTATGAATATGCAAACCTCAAAAACCAAATTGGGCGGGTGGATATCAAACTGCTGGATACCCCCATCAACAAAACCGAAGAAATTCTGACCATGCAAGGCTACTTGCAACGCCGTATCCTTTCCATGAAAGGAAGTAACCTCAGCCGGAACATTCTGTACGACACCGTATATAAATACCTTAATATCTCTGCCGCCAGTGATGGAGCCTTGCGGCTCAAAAAAAGCAAAATCCGTGGCCATATGAAAAGTATCTTTGATTACTGGGCCGAAGAGGACTTCATTGCTGGATACACAGAAAACCGGCGAGGCGCTGAATATTACAGTGTTACAATACTTTTTAAAGACGATTAGTTTGTAATGCCCTCTGGCTTTACAGTGGTTTTTCTGGCTGTACAGGTGGGAGCGAAAAAGCTAACATTGCTTTCTTTTGGCTATTTCTGGCAGGAAAAAGCAGGCTATTCCCTGCCTATTTTCTGTTTTACGGGGCGAAAACACTAACATAGGGGGGCTTTGCCCTCCCACGAAGGTGCAAAGGGGGCGAAAACACTAACACAACCGGCCTTTCCACCTGCAATCCTTTCCCGTGGCAGGGGAGGGGAGCGAAAGTGCTAACATCTTGCGCCCGCCAATGCCCCTGAAACCCCTCTTTTCCTGTATTTTGAAGACGAATATTACCATTTGTAATATTCTTTGATGGTTTTTCTTTTTCCTCACACGTGAAAATACACAAACACATCCCGGAATTTCCCCTAACGCCCCGGAGCGAAAACGCTAACACAAGGGAGAGTTTTTGCTAACATAGGCAGGCTCCATTGTGCCCGTAAACCCGCATCTCACCTACATTCCCAGCACACCACCCAAAACCATAAGCAATATAAGCTTTTATAGGCCTTATATTGCTTTTTTACTTTTCCCCCAAAAACTCCTATACTGAGACCACCCACCCACACTTCCCCTATAAAAAAGGAAGGGCTGCATGACAGAACAGCATCAACACCTCCGCACGCAAATCTCACAATATCTTCGTCCTGCCAAAAACAGGGGCTTCTTTTTCTGCCCCCTTTGTGGCAGTGGCCAGGGTGTCCATCAAACAGGTGCGCTCCGTCTTTGCCCAGACGGCATTCATGTGAAATGCTTTTCCTGTGATTTTTATGGCGATATCTTCGATTTGGCTGCCGCCGAATATTCCCTTACCCCCACCGAAGCATTTCAAAAAGTAGAGGAAGTACTGGGGGCACAAACACTGTCGGCCCCTTTAGCGCCACCTGTTTCTTTGCAGAAAAAGCTAACACACCCCACCGATATCGCCGCCTATATCCAGCGCTGTGCCCTGGCATTGCCCACTTGTGGGGAGGCTCTCCACTATTTGGCGCAGCGCGGTATCACGTCCGATACCCAGCGCCGTTTTTCTCTGGGTTATGATGCGTCTACCCACCAGTTGGTGATTCCGTATGGTACCCACTACTACATCCGCCGTAGTGTGGGCACCGAAAAACGTTTTTTTAAGCCTCCGTCGGCCGTAGCCGGGCCAGAGCCGCTTTTCCTGGAGGACATGCTCTACAAAAAAGACGCCCCTTGTGTTTTTGTGGTGGAAAGCCAGCTCTGTGCCCTATCTATTATCCAGGTGGGCGGCCATGCCATTGCTTTGGGTGGCGGGGGTACGGGACGTTTGCTTTCCCTGTTGCACACCCGGCCCACTGCGGCTATGTTGGCCTTGGCGCTGGATAATGACGAGAAGGGTGCCCAAATGACAGAGAAACTGGCCCACGCGCTAGAAGAGCAGGGCATTGCGGCGGCCCGGGTGAACCCTGCGGGGGCCTACAAGGACCCCAATGAAGCCTTGCAGAAGGAACCCGAAGCCTTTGCACGCCGTGTGCGGGCCTGTGAGGAACTGGCCCTGGAAAGCCGTCTCCTAGCACAGGAGACCGCCACGGAAACCCACAGCGCGGAAAGTGCGGCGGGACAGGTGGCTTCCTTTTTGGCGGCACTGGCCCGCCGTGCGCAGCAGCCGGAGATTTCCACCGGGTTTTCGGGTCTCGATCATGCCTTGGGAGGTGGCTTGTGTCCAGGGCTCTACATTCTGGGGGCCCTTTCCTCTTTAGGGAAGACCACCTTCGCCCTGCAAATGGCCGACCAAGTTGCCGCCACAGGCCGGGACGTCCTCTTTTTCACCCTGGAGATGGCCCAAGAGGAACTGATGGCAAAAAGCCTAAGCCGCCTGTGTACTTTACCAGCAGGGGGCGAAACTGCTAACACCGTTACCGCCCGGGCCATTCTTTCCGGGAAGGGGCCGTGGAGCCAGGGGAGGGGAGACAGGGATGTCCGAGAGGTAGTAACCCAGTACCAGGCCTTTGCGCGGCACCTGTTTTTTGTGGAGGGGAGTGCCAACCTCAACGTAACGGCTTTGCAACAGGCAGCCCAGCGGCATGCGCGCATTTCCGGTACACCGCCGGTGGTGGTGTTGGATTATCTGCAAATTTTGGCCCCGCTGGATATGCGTGCCACCGATAAGCAGAACACCGACCGTGCCGTGTTCGAACTCAAGCGGCTCAGCCGCGAACTGGAGACGCCGGTGCTTGCGATTTCTTCCTTAAACCGGGAAAACTACAGCGCCCGGCTCAGCATGTCGGCGTTTAAGGAATCGGGCGCCATCGAATATTCCAGTGAT
Source organism: uncultured Oscillospiraceae bacterium (assembly GCA_964472465.1). Taxonomy (GTDB): domain Bacteria; phylum Bacillota; class Clostridia; order Oscillospirales; family Ruminococcaceae; genus JAAYCI01. The sequence goes on from CAYYLW010000001.1 coordinate 6,888, forward strand.
GTGTTACTGGGCTTGCAATTCCGCTTGCCGCCCGGGGCCGATAAAATTTCCCAAGAAACACTCGATGGCCTAAAACAGGCCCATCCCCGGGAGCTCGAACTCAAAATCCTAAAAAACCGCAGCGGCCCTGCCGGTGGGGTGGTGGCGTTCGACTATGATCCCCGGGGGAACTTGTTTTTTGAACCCGGGCAGGGGAGGGTGGATAAACGGCGGTAATCTGCTTTCTAGGGTTCTTTTCTGTCTCTGCCGGTTTCTTGCATACACACGGCCGCTATGCTATACTGTACAGTACATATGGCCCCGGTTCGCCTTCGGTGCCGCCAACGAGAAAGATAGGGGAGGAACATCCGCGGATGGATGAGATATACAACTGGGGATACTACCGCTCGCATTGCGGGGAAAACTATGAAAAAGCGGAGTTTTGGGAACAGTTTTTTGCCCGTTTCGCCCGCTTAATTGTGGAAAACCTAAACCCACGTAGCGTGCTGGACGTGGGTTGTGCGACGGGCTACTTGGTGGCGGCGTTGCGCGATTTGGGGGTAGAGGCCTATGGGATGGATATTTCCGCTGCTGCAATTTCCCGTTGCCGGGACGATATCCGGCCCTACTTAACGGTCTATTCGCTGCTTGACGACGACCGCCCAGTGGGTCTACCCGCCCGGTTTGATTTGGTGACCAACATTGAAGTGCTGGAGCATCTGTATGAGGATGAGACGGAAAAAGCACTCTCTATGCTCTGTTCTTTTTCCGACCATATCCTGTTTTCTTCTTCTCCCTACGATATCACCGAAGAGACCCATGTGAATGTGCGCCAGCCGGAGTATTGGGCACGGCTGTTTGCCACACAGGGTTTCTTTCATTCGTCCGCTTTTGACGCGAGTTCGGTGGCCCCGGATGCGGTGTACTTTACCAAACGGCCTGGGCTGGACCTGCCCCGTGTGGTGGAGGATTATGAGCATCAGATGCGCCTAGTGAAAAGTAGCTGGCGCCCACCCGAACCGGGCTTTCATTCGGCCTTGCTGCTTGGCTATAGGCATGGCCTGGATACCGAAAACCCCAGCAGCCACTATAGCCCTACAACCGAACTTAATTGGGTCTTGCCCCTCCCGCCCGGGGCCACGGAAGTGGTCTTTTATCCGGCCCATAACCGGCGGTGTATTGCCGAAAACTTAACTTTAACTGCCGCTGGCCAGCGCGTGCAGCTTACGGATGTGCACGGGGAGGCCCTCGGGGCTTTTGCTTTGCTTACCCAACTGCATGAGCCTGTGTTTGCGAAACTAGATTTCCCCGACGGGGTTCCGGTTCATTTGCAGCTGGAAGGGCAGATCCATGTTTTGGAAGAGCCTTATTTGGTGCATCCTCTGGCATATCTGCGGGATGAACTGGAGCGCACCAGGGGGGAAGTAAACGCAACCACCGCGCTGCTGGAAGAAAAGTTGGCCGCGGAAGAGCAATGGCTCCAGCGGGAAGCCCATTGGGTGGGCCGTGAGCAGCATATCTGCGAGCTTACCTTGCAACGCGATGCATATAAGGGGATGTATGAGGCGACCATCCATTCCTTTTTCTGGCGTTTGACGGCGCCCTTCCGGTTTTTGCTCCGCGGGCTCCGTGGTGTTGTGCGCCGGGTATCCCGGACCCTTCCCGGGCTGAACCGTCTGTATCCGTGGCTTTCTTCCGTGCGGCATATGGGGCTGCACACCGTGCGGTTTAACCAGCGGCATTTTGGTACGTTGGAGGGTCCCCGTTCGCGGGCGATTCCACCGCAGGCCGAGCTAGAAGCGCAAGAGGCCGAACAATTTCCATCTCCCTTGGTGTTCAGTGTGGTAACGCCGCTGTACAATACGCCCGAACCCTATCTGCGGGATTTACTACAGAGCGTACAAGGGCAAAGCTACCCGTACTGGGAACTCTGTTTGGCCGATGGCTCTGATGAAGCGCACGCCTATGTGGGAAAATTGGTGACGCGCTATGCCAAAAAGGACCGCCGTATCCGGTACCAAAAGCTGGCCGAAAACCAGGGTATTTCCGGCAATACCAACGCCGCGCTGGCTATGGCCACCGGCGCGTATGTGGGGCTGCTAGACCACGATGATATCCTCAATTTGAATGCTTTGTATGAGATGCGCAAGGCCATTGAAGAGACCGGGGCGGATTTTCTCTATTCCGATGAGCTCTCTTTCCGGGAAGAGGACCTTTCCGATGTTACCGTGGTTCATCATAAGCCCGATTTTGCCCCGGATACCCTTCGGTCTATCAACTACATCTGCCATTTCACCGTGTTTAAACAAGAGCTGCTGGAGAAGGCCGGGGGAGGGTACCGTCCGGAATTTGATGGCAGCCAGGACTATGACATGGTGCTGCGCTTGACAGAACAGGCGCAAAAAATTGTGCATATCCCAGAGCTTTTGTATTTTTGGCGGATGCACCAAAGTTCTGTGGCTGCTGGCGTGGGGGCCAAACCCTATGCGGTGCAGGCGGCGCAAAAAGCCATTGCCGCCCAGCTGGAGCGTCTGGATCTTCCCGGCGAGGTAGAGTTGGCCCCGGGACACGAAAGTGCCTATCATGTGAAGTATGCTATCAAAGGTTCACCCAAGGTGTCCATCATCATTCCAAACAAGGATGAAGCAGCCACCTTAAAAACCTGCATCACGTCCATCTTAGAAAAAAGCACGTGGACGAACTATGAGATTTTAGTGGTGGAAAACGGCAGTGAAGAGGCCGAAATCCTCACTTATTATGAAGAGATTAAAGGACATCCCCGTATCCGCCTGTTGTATTGGGACCAGGGCTTTAATTACTCTGCTATCAACAATTTTGCCGCGCAGCAGGCCACCGGGGAGTACCTGCTGCTGCTGAACAATGATACGGAAGTGATCACGCCCTCTTGGATAGAGGAGATGTTGATGTTTGCCCAGCGGCCCGACGTGGGTGCCGTGGGCGCAAAACTGTATTATCCCGATGACACCTTGCAGCATGGGGGCCTGGTGCTGGGGGTACTCGGCGTGGCCGGCCATAGCCAGCTGGGCGCGCCGCGGAGTGCCCTTGGATATATGGGGAACCTGGTTTACGCCCGGAATGTGGGTGGTGTAACCGGCGCCTGCATGATGCTGCGCAAAGAAGTGTATTTTGCTGTGGGGGGGCTGAACGAGAAATTTTCGGTGGCCTTCAACGACGTAGATCTCTGCATGCGCCTGTATAAAGAGGGCTACCGCATTGTTTTTACCCCCTTTGCCGAGTTGTACCATTATGAGAGTAAAAGCCGTGGTGCAGACACAGCCCCAGAGCGCCAACAACGGTTCCAGAGCGAGGTTCACCGCTTTAAGCATCTGTGGGCCCCCGAACTTGCCGCAGGCGATCCTTACTTTAATAAAAACCTTAGTCTTGATACCACTGCCATTTGTTTTGTGCGGCCACTGTAAGGAGCTCCGTGGCTCTGCTTTTGTCGCGGGCAAAAAGGAGGACTTGTGTCTTTAAACACTGTAGCAACTCGTTCATCCCGGACTATACTTTGGGGCGAGCTTTCGGCCTTTTCACTCCTTCTTTCCTTCTTTTTCTTTTCCCCCATCGGTTCGGTTGCTTTTCCTGCTGGAGTATCGGTGCTTCTGCACCTATTTTGGGGCGGTCTTTTTTTCTTCGTTGCGGTTTTTTGTTTCATAGTATGGCTACGACTGGGCACCGTTACGGTTTCTGTGGGTTCTTTGCGTCTGGCTATGGGGGCTCATCGGGGTTTTTTACTAGTCGTGGCGGGGTATCTGTTTTTTTTGCTACCGGGCCTGTCTACAGCACCGGTATGGGACGCCGGGCTTTATTATTCTTCCCTATTAGACGGGATATTTTCGTTCGATTTTTCCATACTCTCTTTTATGTCTTCTTTTTCCGGATTCCACCATCCAACACAGGCTCTCTTTTTTCTCTATGCACCGCTACAGTATCTGTTTCCGGGTAGTGTCCTCGCGTTAAACCTTACCACCCTACTGCTTGGCATTGTCATGCTTTGTTCCTATTATGGATTTTGCCTTCGTCTTTTTAAAAACAATCGGAACCTGGCTTTGCTCAGCGCTGTTGTTTTTGCGTGCTTGCCACAAACATTGGCTTTTACCACCGGTCTGAATCCCGATTTTGGGATGTTGGTGGCTATGGCAATCCTTCTTGGATGTTTTGCCTGGGAGCACAAGGTGGGCATGGTATTGGGTGGGGTTTTGCTTTTGTTTTCCAAAGAGCCGGGTCTACTTTTATACGGTGGCTTTGGTCTTGGGTATCTCGCGTCTCTGATGCCTGGGCTGCCCGCAAAACACCGCACCAAAACTTTTTTCATCAGGGCATTTCAGCGCTGGTATCTTCTTATTCCGCTGATTCTCTTTGGTTTGTACATCCTGGGTTTTGGCATGGCGCGCTTGGAAAGCACCGGTGGTATAGCCACTCTTTTTGCGGGTGGCACACGGGGTTTTCTGTGGGATTGGCCGCACATCTTCACCATTTTGCAGCAACTCTTCGCGTTCCAATTTCAGTGGGTTTTTGTGTTGGTGGGTCTACTTGCTTTTCTACGGGCTCGCAAAAAAAAGAACCCCCCCGTTTTTGAGCGTTTCCTCTGGCTTCCTCTGCTGGGAACGATGCTTGTGTATTTTGTTTTCTTGCTCTTTTATGTGGAAATTGATTTGCTGCGCTATGTTCTTCCCTTTGCGCTTTTGTGGCCCGTGATTTGTGGCTGGGTAGGGTCCTGTTTTGATTCTGCCTGTCCATTCGTGTTTCGGGTGTCTGCCGGTTGTTTGTCGGGCCTGTTACTGCTGTCTAGCTTTGTCTTGGTTGACCCGATTTCCAACCTGCTCTTTCCCTATCGTGTACCTGTAGGAGAAACCCGCTTGATCAATGTCACCCAACTTCCGAGCTTCCACACATTATGCGAGGTAAACTTGTATAATCGGGAATACCTTGCCTACAGCAGGCTGTTGGATGAGATTGTTGTAGCGTATGGAAGTGGCGAAGATATGCCGTATCTTTCTGTGGGTATTCCCAGTTACTCTTTGCAGTTTTTTGGTAATGCCGATGGAAATTACCGTCTAGAGTATTCCCCCAAACAGAAGCGCCGGGTGTTTTATGCTGCGGACAGCATTCCCTTAAACGGGGAAGAGTTTCCTGTACTAGCAGAAGGCTTCGAGCAAACGCTGCCCCGCTCTTTTCGGCTATTGGTTCCTGCCTTCCAGCCCGAAACGCCTTTGGAAGAGTTGTTGAACACCGTGCAGGTGGAAGGAATTCGCCGTTTTACCGTAGCTGGTTGTTGGATGGACGTCTATCTCTGTACGGCGAAGGGCTGACAATTGGTGTCGGTGTTGATAAAATGCAGTTACTAAAGCCCCCTGTATACTTGCTATGCCGCGATATAACAACCGCTGTATGGAAAAAGAGCTACCTATAGGAAACTCCTAGTAGAAGGCCCTTTTTTATAACCAAAAGAGCCGGTCCCAATAGGCCTATTCTGTGTCTGGCGGCAGTCCTCTATAACGGGGCGGCATGGGTTTCTTTTTAGAGGCAACTATGGTATTATGATAAGGTGAAAATTACGCCGTTAAAAAAGTGGTTTCTTGATTTTTGGTACTGCCTGTATACGGAGATCTGCTTGTGTATCTCGTTCCTGTTACTTTTTATTCATCTGTCACCAGAACAGGGGGAGTATTTTACCTTTGAAAATACTGGTTTTATATCGTAAATTTAAATTCTTTGACCGCCGAACGATTACAGACCACTTATACTCCTTCAAGCGCTACTATCCTGAAGGTGACTTCTTGTATCTGGATGTCTCCTCTCCCAGTATTTTAACACCCGCCATTTTATCTTGTCCCTATGATGTGGTTCTGCTTCATTATACCTTTCTGGTACAGCGCATGGATGGCGCAAGATTTGATACCTACTATCGGCAGGTGGGGCCTAAATTACGCCAGCTGCGTGGTGTGAAAGTTCTGATTCCGCACGATGAGTATTCGGATACGGCAAAGCTGTGGCAAATAGCGCGTGATTGTGAGGCCAAATACATTTTTTGTAGTTGCTACCCTGAGGATTATCACACCCTTTACCCAAAGAGTGAAATTGGAGAACATTGTGTCCTGCATACCGTTTTGACGGGCTATGTGGAACCCACTCTTGTACAAAAATATGCCCCGAAATTAGACCGTAAACGTAGTCTTGATATTGGCTATCGCGCCCTCGATTCCGGCTATCTGTTTGGCCGCCACGGGTTGCTGAAGGTACAAATCGTTCGGGAATTTGAACGTGCCTTGGCACGCCACCCCACTATCCGCTCAGATATTGCGTTAACCGGCTATAACAAAAGGACGACCAAATACGGGGGTAAATGGTTCGATTTTTTGTTGTCCTGCCGTACGGCACTGGGCTGCCTGGGAGGGTCCAGCATCATAGATGCGGATGGCAGCATCAAAAAACGACTAAGTGTTTATATGAAAGCACATCCAAACGCAAGTTATGAGGATGTGCTTCAACATTGCTATCAAGGACAGGATGATACCCTATCGTGTTTTTTATTGGGTCCGCGAAATTTTGAATATGCCATTACAAAAACCTGCCAAGTGTTGGTAGAAGGGGATTACCGCGGGGTATTATTTCCTGGTACGCACTACATTGAAATCAAAAAAGACTTTTCGAACATTGATGCTGTGATAGAAATGACCCAAAACGAAGAGTATTGTGCACAGTTGGCCGCAAATTGTTACACTGATCTCGTCCTTTCTGGGAAATATAGCTATGAGGCGTTTGCCCAAACAGTCATAAAACTGGCAACACAAAGTATTGATGGACTCGCGCCTAGCCAGAAGCAACAGAAAGCGTGGCGGCGCATCAAAAGAAACCCCTATTACAAAGTGCACGCTTTTGGGAGTTTATTAAAATATACCTTTGTTGGTTTTTGCGGACGTGTTCTAGCATGGATCAGTGAACCCCTCTATCAAAAAGTGCGAAGCCGCTTGGGAATAGGGTAAGTGTAGGAATATTACGGAGGCTCCTTGGTGAAAAACCCCATTGAAGTAAAGAATTTAACAAAATCCTTCATTTTGGTAAAAAATATAGGTATTGGAAAAATTCTTCGTAGAAAAGCGAAAAAAATAACCATCCTGGACGATATTTCGTTCACCGTGCAGCCCGGCTCCATTTTGGGAGTTATTGGGCGGAATGGGGCAGGAAAATCCACCTTATTGCGTTTGCTTGGGAATGTGTATGGTGCCGATAGTGGTTTTATTATGGTACGTGGTGATATTGCCGCTATTTTTGAATTGGGTTCTACGCTCAACCAATTCCAAACGGGCCGGAAATATGCCCATGATTACCTGTACTTTATGGGTGTTCACAAAAACAAAATCCATGAAATTGTGGAAGAGATTAAAGAGTTCACCGAATTGGATGATTATTTTGAGCAGCCCGTGCATACCTACTCTTCGGGCATGAAAGCGAAGCTGCTTTTTGGTGTGGCTACTTCCATCAAGGCCGATGTGTTTTTAATTGATGAAGTTTTGGTGGTGGGGGACGGCTATTTTCAAAGCAAAGCCTGGAAGCGTTTACAGGATATGATCGATGCCGAATCCAGCGGCGTGATTGTATCACATGACTGGACTTCTCTTGTAAAACTGTGCCGGCGGGTACTGCTGATACAGGACAAGAAAATTGCCATGGAAGGCCCTGCCGCTGCCGTCATCAACAAGCAACTGGGCTACAATGAGGACGATTCACCGGACATTAACCTGTGCAATAAGACCGAACTTTCCCAGCGCACCTACGAAGCGGAGAGTGGCAAAGAGTTTACGTTTGAATTCGATATTTACGCCAAAATTCCCCCTAAGGGCGGGGTTTTGGGTGTTGATTTTTATATAGAACGGTATGTGGTTGGGGATGGCTGGAACCGTGTTTTTAACTGCGAGAGTGAAAAAGAGATTCGTACTCCCGGTGAATACCATATCCGGGTGCATCTTCCAACCTTACCTTTGGTTGCAGGTTTTTATCAGATGTCTATTGAGATGTTCGTCCCGCTTCTGCCCGGCGAAATCGCTTTTTCTACTGTGTATACCAAAATGAACTGGTTAAACGGGCAGGCGCTGCCACTTACGGTAACTGCCCCAGAAACAAGAAAAGGTATTTTGGCAGCATCCTTACAATGGAAAGCCGTAAAGTGCAATGCTGTTTCTGAGGAGAAAGCATGAACAAACAATCCGGAACACATAAAGACGGTTCGAATAACGCTGCGGATACAGCGGGAAACCAGCATATTCATGTACATGACATAACCAAAATATACCATGGAAGTGGCGGAGAGAAAAAAACATTTACTGTTCTCGATACGGTGAACTTTAGAATTGAGCATGGAGAACGGGTGGGTATTGTGGGCAGCAATGGCGCTGGTAAAAGTACCCTGCTGAATATCATATCGGGTTTTACGCAGCAAACAAGCGGCCGTATCGATATTGAGGGTAAGGTAAGCGCTATCCTTGATATGGGCGCGGGAATGCAAGAGGAGATGAGCGGACGGGAAAACCTCTACGAAAGTGCGAAGCTGTTTGGCTTATCTGAGGATATTGTGGAGGATAAGGTCCTGGAAATTGCCTCTTTTATTGATTTGGGTGTGTATCTGGATTTACCTGTAAAAACCTATTCATCTGGAATGAAAGCACGCTTGGCTTTTGGCATGATGACCTTCATTCAGCCAGAGATCTTGATTATCGATGAAGTGCTGGGCGTCGGGGATGCCGAGTTTGTTGAAAAGTCGAATCGAAAGCTTGTAGAGCTGTGCAATAATGGGAAAATATTGATTATGGTTTCCCACTCCATGCATGCCTTGCAAAGTTTTACCACACGGTGCCTTTGGCTTGACCGTGGGAAGCTCATTATGGATGGGAATACCCTAGAAGTAACCGAAGCCTATTCACAATTTATACGGGCACGGGAAGAGGAAAAAAGACAAAAAGAGCAGGAAAAACGCCTACGCTTCAACAACCAATCGGGCGCTGCCGAAATTACACAGCTGCTTTTACGCCTGGCCGGCACGCAAAAAGAACGCACCATATTTGATTTGTTTGATGATGTTGAAATTGAAATGCAGATTAAGGCCACGGCGGAGTTATCTTCTTTTCATGTGTGCGTGGACATAGAGCTGGAAGATGGAACTTTATTGCTGCAAGATTCTTTCGGCGAAAAGGAACTGTCTCCCTTGCATGCCGGTGAAAGCATAAAGCTCACCGCCACCCTGGAGCATTGCCGCCTGGCGCAGCGGGTATACACCCTGATTTGCCGTGTATACCATGAAACAGTGCAAGTGGCAAGCCGGACAGTTACGTTTGAAATGGTGAATAATAAAATCCGATATTACAATACTTCTTTGTTCTATCCGGAGTATTCAATGCAGTATATTGAGATTAAAACGGAGGTTTGTGAATGAGTTTTTTGGGGTTTACCCTGCGTGATATAAAACAGACCTATAAAATATACCGTATGAATTTGCGCAACCGTTATCTCGGTTCCCGAATGGGGCTTTTTTGGGCCATTTTAAACCCGCTCCTCATGTTGGGCGTGTATATTTTTGTGTTTGGGGTTATGATGCGTGTCACCGTAGCCGGCAGTACTAGCCCGCTGGATTATGTGCGCTGGTTCATCTGTGGCTTTTCCCCTTGGATGGCCTTAAGCGAAGGTATCACCTTGTCTTGCTCTTCTATACTGTCCAACATTCAACTCGTAAAATCTTTTGCCATGAAGTCTGAGCTCCTGCCCATCTCCTCCGCCTGCCTTGGTTTGCCACAATTGGTGGTGGGCCTCACGGTGGTGATTCTACTGTCTTTTATAACAGGGGCGGGCATCTCCTTGCACATCTTGTGGCTCTTAGCCGTTATTCCGCTCATGTTTATGTTTTTGTCCGGTCTCGCCTTTTTCCTTTCCGCTTGTACGGTATTCGTGCGGGACATCCTACAGTTTATTGGAACCATCCTCATGGCGCTTATGTTTATGTCTCCGGTATTCACCCCCATAGAGTCCATGCCTTGGATTTTGCAAGTGGTTTCTCCCTTTAATCCAATCTATCAAATTGTCGATCCCTTCCGGCAGATTCTATTTTATCAGCGCGCTCCAAGTCTTTTGGGGCTGCTTTATCTGCTTGGGCTTACCTTGGTATTATGGGGAGTCGGTTTATGGTTCTTCCGGCGGCTCAAAGGTTTTTTTGAATCTGCACTATAATAGATTGGCAGTTGTAAGGGGAGAATGCATGTGAAAGTATTGTGGTTAGTGAACATTTTACTACCAGCTCAATGCGAGCATTTAGGGTTACCCGTTATTCCAGTAGGTGGCTGGATAGAGGGTATGATGCGCGGGTTGGGGGGGACAGAGGTTTCATTGCTTATATTGGCGACTACCAATAAGATAAAAGAATCTCTGGTATTTAATCATGATGGTATTACTTATATCACCTTGCCCACCGAAAAAAATATGGAAAAAGCATTTTCGCGGGTATTAGAACAACAAAACCCCGACTTGATTCATGTTTTTGGCACTGAGATGCAGCATAGTTTGGATATGATGCGGGTGGTGGATCCTCAGCGAGCCATGGTTCAAATTCAAGGTCTAGTGTCTGTGTGTGCCCCACTTTTTTTAGAGGGTTTACCCTATGAGTTTCAAAAAAGTACTACAGCAAAAGAGCGCGCCAGAAAACTACAAAAATATGGCAGTGTATTTTTTCAACAACTCAATATGATGGATGCTGGAAAAAACGAGAAAGAAACTCTTTTTAGGGCGCAGCATATTCTTGGTCATACAACCTGGGATTATGCACACACCCAACAAATGGCGCCTCATGCACAGTATTACTGTTTCTCCGAAATACTACGGGAGGAATTTTATTCTGGCCAATGGGCCTATGAAAACACTCGTCCATATAGCATTTTTATTAGCCAAGCAGCGACCCCCATCAAAGGGGCGCATATGCTATTCAATGTATTACCGGATATTGTAAGGGATTTTCCCGATACTCATGTATACGTCGGGGGTTTTTACCCATCATCTCGTGATTTTGGAAATCAGTCTCAACAATTTGATTATTATTCTTACTTGCGAAAACTGTTAACACAAACAAATATGATAGATTATGTTACGTTTCTCGGTGTTTTGTCTGCTTCTGAAATGAAATATCAGTATTTGGCCTCCAATGTATTTGTATCTTGCTCTATTATGGAAAATGAATCAAATTCTCTTAGCGAAGCCAAAATGCTAGGTGTACCGAGTGTGGCGAGCTATGTGGGTGGTGTGACAGATCGTATTCATCATGGTATAGATGGCTTCTATTATCCTTTCAACGAACCGCAGATATTGCGCTATTATATATGTCAAATTTTTGAAAGCCCGGAGTTGGCTTGCAAATTATCTGTGCAGGCCAGAAAGAATGCACTGCTTTTAAATGACTACCAAAAGGCTACCACAGATATACTGAATATATATAGAAAAATATATTCACAGAGCAATGTTCAGTGATAAATAAAACTATAGGGATGGTTCTTGATGAATCTACTAGTTGTGATCAAAACCACTAACTATGCGTATAACCCAACCACACGAATCGCAGAAGCATTAATGCGTGAATTTTCGAAACTTGGCATATCCTGCCATATGTTTATGCCGGCCAAAGGAACCAGCGCCCCAGAAAATGTTCCCGTAAAAATGCACCCCTTTGATGATTCCGGTTTTGAAACCGATGCAGACTGTGAGGCATACTTTGCCCAGGTGGGCCAGCAAAAGTTTGCTCTTTTAAAAAAATTGTTCTATGCCGTCCGGCATCCTTTCAAAACTCTCAAAACCCTATATAACACCCGGATGAAACAGGATCTAGCCGTCTATGGTTTTTGTAGCGCATACTACGAAAAACGGATTCGTCAGGTCGTGAAAAAAGAAGGAATTGATGCTGTTCTGGCTTTTTATATGCCAGAAATGATCCTCAAAATTTTTTCCCAAATAACGGTACCCGTCCCCGTTTTTATGTATCAGCTTGACCCTTGGACGCTCCATGAACTGTTTCCGCAAGAGGAGATGCCCGAAAGGCTTGCCTGTGAAACAGCGGCTTTTGCTAAGGCTGCTGGCATTTTCACAACACAGCCTTTGCTGGAAATGTATCAGAAAATGGAAGCTTTTCAGCCCTTTCTCCAAAAAATGTATTCGGTAGAATTTCCGCGGCTACACATAGAAGAACTCCCCAAAGAAACTCCCTCACAAGTGGATGTACCTGCCTTTGACCCTGGCTATTACAATATTGTGTACACCGGAACCGTTTCGGATAACTACCGGAATCCTGCGTTCTTTTTGCAGGTTTTTGACCGGTTTTTGGCACAACACCCCAAAAGTAGAATCTACTTTATGGGCATTAACTTTAGCGATGTGTTAAAAGAATATGCTGCCACACATACGGACAGTATTATTTTAATTCCACCACAAGCACCCGCTGTGGCCGCCAAATTATTACAAGATGGAGATGCACTCCTCAATATCAGCAACACATTAACCTACTCGATGCCCAGCAAAATAATTGAATATGTGGCTACCGGTAGGCCGATTATTAACATCCTCAAAATTCCCCATTGCACTTCGTTACGCTATTTACAAACTTACCCTCTGGGGATAAACCTAAGCGAAGCAGAGCCGGTGGAAGAGGCTGTAATAAGGCTTCAGCAATTCTATACGGACACCCGGGGAAAGCGCTTGACGTTTGATGAAGTTTGTACGCTATACCCGGAAAGCACGCCCCAATTTGTAGCCGGAAAGATGGCCCATGTGATGAAGGAGACCTTAGCGTGAATATATTGGTTCTCTATACAAAATACGCACGGACAGACCGGCAAACCTTTACCGATTCATTGCAGTGTTTTAAGCGGTATTCGCCAAAAGATTCTTTCACTTATTTAAACGTGGTTACTGGGGAAGAAATACGCGGTTTTATGAAGTATATTGAGTATGATGCCGTCATTATGCACTATACTTTTTTAGCGAAACGCCAAAATCGGCCGCCGTGGCCAAATTTTTACAAAACGGTTTTGCCTAAAATCCAATCTTTATCCGGTGTTAAGGTAATGATTCCCCAGGATGAATATTACTTTACGCAAAGCTTGCGGGACATGATCCGGGATTTTGCGGTGGATCTTGTTTTTACCAATGCAGACGAAAAAAACCTCGCACTTCTCTATCCACGGGATGAGGTGGGGGATAGGGTGGAGTTTGTTCGTGTGCTCACTGGATATATCGATGAAAAAACTTTGCCGCGTTTGACAAAGTTGCAAAAAGGTATCCTTGAACGCGATATCGGGCTTGGGTATCGCGGCATGAAGCTGCCCTACTATTTTGGAAGCCACGGGCAGCTAAAGTATGAAGCGGCAGCACGGTTTGAAGAATTCCTAAAAGAATACCCCATGGTACATGCCGACCTTGGAATGACCGGTGTGCGGGACCAAACCGTGTTGTATGGGGATGATTGGCTTCGGTTTTTACTTCGTAGCCGCTGCACCTTAGCTTGCCTAGGGGGAAGCAGTTTATTGGTACTGGACTCCCTGCAACAAAAGGTGGCTGATTACATTGAAGAACACCCAAAGGCCACATACGAAGAAACAGAGGCCGCTGTTTTTCCCGGTGAAGATGGCAAAATCAATATGCAGTTGCTTTCTCCAAAAATGTTTGAAGCTGCCATGGCAAAAAGTTGCCTTGTCATGGTAGAAGGAGATTATTGGGGCGTATTTAAGCCTGGTGTTCACTTTATTGAAGTAAAGAAAGATTATTCAAATATTGGCTCTGTGGTAGATGATATACAAAACCATGCACTTTGCCGCAAAATATCCCTGCAGTGTTATCATGATATTATTGAGCCAAAAGGTCTTGATAATCCCTTTACCTATACATCATACGTTCATACGGTTTTGTCCCATATTGGCGAAAAACGTGCTTTGCTCCCAGCAAGTTTGCGTGCTGACACCCGTTTTGCCTCCCGATTTTTCTGGGCTAGTGACAAAGCTTTCCGGACGTTGAAAGAAGCCGCCATATCCACTCTTTCCTTCATGAAAACGGTCTGTGCAACTATTTCCAACACCCTGGCTTGGCCGTTTAGAAAAATCGCGGATATCTTCAAGAAAAATATATACTATCCCATACTCTGCCCTTTATATTGCAATATCGTCTATCCACTCGGCCGGAAAATATGGGTTCTGATCCGATATCAATCTGTTTATTGTGTAAGGTGGGTTCTCAACCTTCCGTATGTTTTTTTTGACACACATCCCAAAGTACGCAATTTTGTTAAGAAGATTTTGATGGTAGACAAATGGAAACGACAAGAGCCCCTTACCCTTACAGAGAGTGAAATCACTGAGAAAGACCCCATGGCACCGTAATAGGGGGTCAGTGAGAGCAGCAAAATATCCATACACAGATAAGTTGAATCAAAAAATGGGTATTTTTTGGAAAAAGAGGATACGTGATGTTGGGAGTCGGTGCAATTTTTCACTCGGGAACAATCTTGATTATAGGCATTCTGGGCTTGTTTTTGGCCGGTTTTCCTTTGGCCTATTGGGTAAGTACCTTTAAAAAAGACTTATCGGCAGTCAAGGCGGATGGAATTTGGGCCCTATCTGTTTTTATTGGTTATGGTTTCATTGTAACGCTTGCAAAACTTCTTTATCTATATATCAATATTCCCTTGCAGTACTCCGCCTGGCTTATCTTGGGTGCTGGGGTAACCATGTGGTGTATATTTGTACTCTGGTATCGTAAAAAAGGCTATGGTTGGCGACAACTGTTTCCGGGCAAAAAATTCATTCTACTCATACTAGGGCTTACCTTGCTGGCAAGCGTAACCTACCTTTATATCGGTTCCAGCTTTTATACTGGTTATAACCATTATGATGCTTTTTTCTACGGTTCTCAGGCGGAGGCCGTGAAAAGTATTCCATTTTCTCAGCTTTCCAGTGCCTGGCAAGAGAGCCCCTACTTACTTCGCGGTGGCAGCATACACCGTTTGGGCCGGGGGTTATTCCAGGCCTTTGTGGCAACGCTTTCTTTTACAGATGGTGCCTCTACAGGGGGGCTGATGGGAATCATATGTGTTCCCCTACTTTTCTGCGCCTTACTCTATGCAACCAAAGATTTGCGCATGAACCCCATCCTTCGTTATGCTGGATGCGCTCTCGCAGCCTTTTTGCCCAGCCACATCACCACCATTCTTGAGGCTTTTTATGTTGTTGCCATTTTCACTTGCTTTATACCCTTGATGTGCAAATTATTCATAGAACTTTTTGACACCCCCAACTGGGGCAAAACCGTAATTATCACACTTACCATCGATGCCATCTTTACCACGTTTAGTCAAAGTGTATACTTCCCTATGGGGCTTTTTCTTTTAGCTTTCTTCCTCTGCCGTCTATATTCCCGCTGCCGCTGGAGGGATGCGTTACACCCTTTGTTTGTTGGTTTATTTGTGTATTTAACAAACCTTCCCCTGCTAACGATTTGGGGGGTAGAAATTAGTGCCGCGCTAAGTACGAGGGCTCTTGATGCGCTATATCCGTTTACCACTACCCCTAGCGTTATTCCTTGGCTGTTGTTTGGGAAGGACTTGTTAAACTACCCTCAAGGTTTTCTTTTTAACGCCATTTTTACACTTGTCGCTGTTCTTTTCTGCTTGACCGGGCTAATTGGGTTGTGGCAATGCTTCTGGCAAACGCGAAAGCCGGAAACCATCCTGTTTTTGGTTGCCGTTTTCTCTCCCTTACTCTTTTTAACCACACCACACGGAGAATCTTATCAGTTATTTAAAATGCTGTCTTTTGTTTTTCCTCTACTGATGGTCGGTGTTTGGTATTTATTGGACGTTTGCCTACAGCAAATTTCTCCGCTAGTGAATGCAACCTGTCTGTGGAAAAAGCCCGGTGTTGTCAAAAATATACTCAAAACAGGCATGGTAGCGGTTGTCAGTATTCCCTTCCTTTTTGCAAGCGCGCAATCATTTTTGAAAGTTCTTGCGGTTGTGGATAGCAATGCCCCCGCGGCGGCAGGGCGTAATGAATTGGTTCTTGACGGTTCTACTAAGGCTTACTTAGATACGGCCATTCCTTCCTTCCAAAGCCTACAAGATAAAAAAGGCGTCAACCTTGCCTTTTTTGGAGACCCTTGGCTTAACTCCTGGTGGGGGCTGTACTATGCCAGAAACTGTAATATATTTATTGTAACACCCGATGCTCTTTCCACCTACAGCCTGGGACGTGCTGAGACATTGGAAAAATACACAGAAGAAGGATTTCCAGATATTCCACTAGACTGTGAAATTTATATGGCTCCCGGGATGAAAAACCTGGTGGCTGACCCGGCCGCCCAAAAAGATTTTGCCGTCATGCTATCGCCCAACTATAATGTGGAGGAAACAAGCCCAGGAATCTATACCCACACCGATTCCATCTATGTATATGCGCGGCAGGCCTGCACCATTCTACTAAAAGACCCCAACCCATTTCCAGGGCAGAGTCTTCAAATCAATCATCAAATCGACTCCCTTGTGGAGGGTTCCCCCTTTGAAATCGAAATAGAGGTTCCTGCGGGTGCTTCTTCCTTTGACATACGCTACGATAGCTACTATGCAAATATTGGCTTGCCCGAGTTAATGGCTACCCTTGAATTTCCGAAAAATAACTGATAGTCCATTACCACCATTGGAAGACCGTGGAATCAAACATTTTTTTCAATAGTTTTATCAAATAGCCCCCTAGTAAAAGCGCTTGTAGGCCAATCCCCAACATTAGGCTATAGCTACTGCCAAGCATATCAAACCTTTCCACCAGCGGATACACACTGGCTACGCAGGCCACAGCCCCCGCCGCATTTAGCAGCAGAAGTGCTTTTTGTTTGCGAAAAGCGATGAGTAAAGTGTTTTCAAAAGCCACCATGGTTAACAGCACCGAAACCACCAGCATTGGATTTAGCAAATATGAATAGGGGAGAATGGCCCGGCCAAACACCAGCGCTAAAGCAAAATCTCCAAGGTAGCTGCCTGCCAGCAGGGCTAGTATGGTAATGGCCACCAGCGCCAGTAAAACTTTCCCACAAAATTGTAAAATTTCCTTGTAGCGTTTTTCCTGGTAGTGACTGGCCGCCCACGGTGAGGCCACCGTCCAAACAGAGCCCGCTAGAGTAGAGAGAACCACAATGACCATTGAGATGGAGGAGTAGTATCCGAGCAGTTCGCTAGAAAATCGGTTTTCGATGACATATCGTGTGATGAAAGTCATGTACGGATTTAATAAAGTAAAAAGCATCAAGGGAAAGCAAACCTTGAGTATTCGCCATACGCCCCTGCTGGTGCAGCGGCCAGGAAAACCATTCTTCCGCTTGAGCGACGGCAGATCATACACTAAAATAATCAGCCCATATGCCACCGTCATCCCTAAACAAGCGGTTGCGAGGCTGGTTTTACAATACAAAAGCCCCCCAAATGCTAAGATAGGCAAAAGGCCCTTGAGCATATAGGAGAGGGCTAATTTTTTGTACACATCCATCTCTTGGAAAATGCCAAAAACCACATCCGTGACCGATTCCAGCAGTTTGAATACCAGGATAATAAGATTACAGGCCATTACGGCAGGGCTAAATTGATAATACAGCAAACTGCCTACAAACAGCCCTACGGCTGCAAGGGAAGTAATCCCGCGCACTGCTATATACTCCGCATCCGAATGTTCCCCTTGTATGTCACTCACCTGGAATTGCCGCACACCATACCGGGCGACAAAACCGAAGATATTGGTGAATGAAACAGCCAGGGAATAAACCCCAACATCCTCAAACCCTGCAAAATACAACACCACAAGAGTAGTAAGCCACTGGCAGGCAAAGTAGAAAACCGTACCCAACATATTGAGGGCTGAGCGTGAAAGAAGCTGACCGTTCTGTTTCATAGGCAGGCTTGGTTCCTTCTATTATGGTTATGTATTATCACTTTCTTTTGATTCATCTTGTGGGTTTTCAGAGGAGTTAAAATTGATTCTCTCCTCTTCAATCGCATAGGGTTTTTTCATCAATCTGCGGTTCATGGCTAGGATGTATTCGCCGAGCATTCCAATAAAAAACAGTTGTGTAGCCCCAAGGAAAAACACCCCGATTAGCATGGGCGCGGTTCCTGCTGGAAATTGGCTCCAGTAGAGTAGTTTTAGAATAAGATAAACGATACCCACTAAAAAGCTGATAAGTGAGATAAATAGTCCAAGTAATGTAGCAGCACGAAGCCCTAATGTTGTATAAGAGGTAAAGTTCTGCATGGCTAGATTATAAAGCGAGAAAAAATGATTGGAGCTCTTTCCACTTTTACGGTTTGGTTGCACAAATTGCACTTTAGCTACACGATAGCCATACTCTGCCACAACACCACGCAAAGAAGGGGTGGGGTCTTCCAGCTGGCGTATAATTTCAATGAAATCTCTGTCGTAGAGGCCCGAACCCGTGAAGTGAGGTATCTGCTGGATATCTGAACATTTTTGAATAAGCTTATAGTAGAGAGAACGCAAGCCCCACTTAAACCCACTTTCTTCGCTGGCGGTTTTTATCAGACACACCACCTTTGCGCCTTGTTCCCATTCCTTCACCATTTGCGGAATAAGCTCTGGGGGATTTTGAAAATCAGAGACCATTTGAATGCAGCAATCACCCTCTGCTTGAAGCAAACTGTGTAGCCCCGACCGCATAAAACTAGCTACATTGAAAATAGCCCGCACTTTTGTATTATTTCTACAAATTT
The DNA here is from genome assembly GCA_964472465.1 of uncultured Oscillospiraceae bacterium. Lineage (GTDB taxonomy): Bacteria > Bacillota > Clostridia > Oscillospirales > Ruminococcaceae > JAAYCI01. Next base: position 25,675 of record CAYYLW010000001.1, read on the forward strand.
CGCGTATAATTTCTCTGGTACGGTCGGTTGAGGCATTGTCAATAAACTGAATCAAATAGTCGTACTCCGGAAGATGCTCTGTAAATTGTTCCTCAATAGCCTTTACCAGCGGCACAATATTATTTTCCTCATTGCGGCAAGGTAGAGAAACACAGATTAGTTTTCGCATGCTTCATATCCTTTTCCTTGATAGAAATACCCGTCTGCAAAGATGCAAATGCCTTCATGGTTTAACATTTCCAGCTTTTGTAAAATATAATTTTTTGCTCCTGTTGGTGTCGCCATAATGGGAATTTTTGAATAAAGTTCTAAAACAGTGGAATTTTGTGACAAAACCGTTTCAAAAACAGCCTGGTTGTATTCATCAATTACAGCCACAAGTCTTGCCTCTGGATAATTGATTTTTATCCTATTAAATATTTGTTGCGCCAAACAGGTCATTCCCCAAATGATATATTCCGAAGATGGATTTTGCTTAAAAATTAGTTGTTCCATTCTTTCTAACATGCAATCAAATGGATCTTCACTTTTTCTTGCGCCACTTCCGATAAAAAAATCGCTAACACTGCAAATAGAATCCCATTTTTCAGCTGCGTCCCGTATTTTAGAAACAATAATGCGTATCATTTCATTTTTGATTTGATCATAGTGTACTGGATTTGGATTCCAGTCAATATTGTGAAATTCATCTTGCGTGTATATAGGGAGAAGTCTATCAAGCCATGAAAACCGGGATAAAAACCGATTGGGTGCAAAAATTGTGGGTATCCCTAACGCAATAGCAGGAGAGGCACAGTGCAGACGTGAGGTTATTACCATAGAAGCATCATTGGCATATAGGCTCAACGCTTTTTTCGCTAGTTGTTCTGCCCTAATAAAATTGTCTGTGCAAAATTCCCCATAGAATTCATGTTCAAAGTAAATAGCAGTATCTTGTATTTCTTTCGGAATGTGTCCCGCAAGTTCAGGGGACACATCCACCAAAAATGGGCGCCCTTCTTTTGGCGCCGCAAGTCTGGTGGGTAGCGTTGCTGTAACACATCCCGCAAGATATGCGGGAATATGGTACTTACGCATGGTACGAAGGGTGTATTCGTCTCTACATCCAATGGGGGCGTACAGACGTAAATAGGCTATGCTCTCTTCATCAAAATAATCGGTAGCAAAATGAACACCTGTGAATACAGGAATGATTTTATCTGACGCCGGAAACCATGTTTGCCGCACATCTTTGCATCCAAAGAAAAAAAGGTTAACCGGTACAATTAAATATTCATCATTATAGCTGCTTAATTGATGAAAATCCAGCTCAACAATATCTTTTTCCGCAATTCCCATTACCTCGCGCAAAATATGTTTCATTGCTATTCCCTGGATATTATCTCCAATATTGAAATAGCCACTATCTGTTCGATGATGGGTTTCATATACTCCTAGTACACCATATTTCATCTAATATTTCCCTCTCCGTATCAAGGCTATATGTGCTCACCCTCTAGAGTCACTATTGATCAGCACTCCCGCCATAAAAGCCAGCTGTTCCTCTGTCATGCCCGGGTATACACCCACCCAAAAGGTATCCTGCATAATGCGGTCTGTGTTTTCGAGGCTTCCCTGCACACGGTAAGCTTCCGTTCCGCGGATACTGTCAAAACAAGGATGGCGCAGCAGGTTGCCCGAAAATAACATCCTCGTTTGGATTCCTTTTTCTTCCAACTGGCGCACCACTGCATTTCTGCTTACCCCCTCGCGGCAAGTGAGCATAAAGCCAAACCAGCTGGGGCGGCTTTTGGGCACCGCTTCGGGCAAGATGAATTGATGCTGTGCCGCCTCTAGTGCTTGGCGCAAATACTGCCAATTCTTACGGCGTTTTTCTATAAATATGGGCAGTTTTTTGAGTTGCTCACAGCCAATGGCCGCCTGCATCTCGGTAGCCTTTAGGTTATACCCCAAGTGGGAGTATACATATTTATGGTCATATCCCGCCGGGAGTTGCCCAAACTGTTGATTGAAACGGCGGCCGCAAAAATTATCCGCACCAGAAGGGCACACACAATCGCGGCCCCAGTCCCGCATGGAAAGCAAGATTTTATACAGCAAGGCATCACTTGTATATACGCTTCCCCCTTCGCCCATAGTCATATGGTGGGGGGGATAAAAGCTGGATGTGCCAATGTCCCCCACGGTTCCAGTAAACCGGGTTGTTCCATCCAGCAATATTTCACTTCCCAGGGCATCGCAATTGTCCTCAATGAGCCATAGCTTGTTTTGCACACAAAAGTCTTTTACCATAGCCAAATCAAACGGGTTCCCTAAGGTGTGGGCAAGCATCACCGCTTTTGTTTTGGGGCTTAGGGCTGCGTGCAAGGTGGTCACGTCCAGGTTGTACTGTGGAATGGTTACGTCCACAAATACGGGCACTGCCCCAAACTGTAGAATGGGGGCCACAGTAGTGGGAAAGCCCGCCGCGACGGTGATTACTTCGTCGCCCCTGGTAATGGCGCGTTCGCCTAGTAGGGGAGAGGTAAGCGCCATAAAGGCCAGTAGGTTGGCAGATGAACCACTGTTTACCAACAGCGCATATTTTACCCCTAGAAATGTTGCCAAGTCTTTTTCAAATTGGGCAGCATACCGCCCAGCCGTTAACCAAAAATCCAAACTGGCATCCACCAGAGCCAGTAACTCTTTTTCGTCAAATACCCTGGCGGCATAGGGAATACGGCTGCCTTCTTTCCAATCACCACGGGGCATATGATATTTTTTGCAGTAGTCTGCCACCATCTCCAGAATGGCATCTCTGTCATTTTGTTCTGTATTCATCTGCTGGCATCCTTTGCAAATTCAATAATTTGGGCATCGGTCACATCTGCGAGTGGCTCGCCCCGGCTAAAAGCCAGGCTCCATTCCACTGTTTTGGCCACGGCTTTTTCCAAAGACCATATGGGCCGCCAGCCAAAAACAGCGGCTATTTTTGAAATATCCAGTTTTAAAAACGCCGCTTCATGGGGCGCATTGGGTTCGCCACAATTTTGCCAAGTAGCATCTGGCCAATTGCTACAAAATAGCTCTACCAATTTTCCCGTGTTGACGCACCCTTCACCGCTGGGGCCCACATTGTAAGACCCGGCCAGTGCAGGGTTTTCATGCTGGGCTTTGGCTATCATCAAGTAGGCAAACAGGGGGTCTAACACGTGCTGATAGGGACGCACGGAATGGGGGTTACGCACTGCGATTGGGCTTCCCATTACCGCGGCACGCACACAATCTGGGATGATACGGTTTTTGGCAAAATCTCCACCGCCAATCACATTCCCAGCCCTCGCGGTAGATACCGGTACCTCTTCACTGTTAAAAAAACTTTGCCTATAGCTGTGCGTTACAAGTTCGGAGCAGGATTTCGAATTGGAATACGGGTCGTGCCCGTTCAGTGGCTCATTCTCCCGGTATCCCCATTCCCATTCTCGGTTTTCATACACTTTATCCGTGGTCACATTCAGCACCGATAAGGGACGAACAGACGAAAGACGCACACACTCTAACAGGTTCACCGTACCTATCACATTGGTTTCATATGTGTAGGCCGGGTTCTGATAGCTTTCCAATACCAAGGGCTGTGCTGCCAAATGAAAAACAATCTCCGGCTGGGCAGCCTCAAATGCGTCACGCAAACCCTCCCCGTCACGGATATCTCCAAAATAGCTTTGGACACTCTCTCCCGCATGGCACATGGAAAAAAGGCTTTCCTCTTCGGGAAGGGGCAAAGAAAATCCATAGACATCGGCCCCAGCCAAGGCCAGAATGCGGCAGAGCCAACTTCCTTTAAACCCCGTATGGCCCGTTATAAAAACGCGTCTATTCTTATAAAACTCTAGCCATTCCATTCTATCACCACAGCTTCCATGGGGCAGCTCCACTTTCCCACAATTCTTCCAGCCGGTTTTTGTCCCGGATGGTATCCATACACTGCCAAAAGCCGCTGTGCTTATAGGCCATGAGATTGCCTTCTTCCGCTAGGCTTTCAAGCGGCTCCCGCTCAAAAATGGTGGCATCTCCATCAATATAGTGAAACACCTCGGGCTGGCACACCATAAAGCCCCCGTTGATAAAACCCACATCATCCGCACTTTTTTCACGAAAGCTCATGATTTGATCCCCCGCCATATCCAAAAACCCAAACCGGCCCTCCGGTTTTACCGTCGTCATGGTAACCAGTTTTCCATGGGTTTGGTGGTGGGCCAGCAACTTCGGAATATTTACATCTGCTACACCATCGCCATAGGTAAGCATAAATGGTTGGTTGCCCACATATTTTTGGATCTGTTTGATTCGCCCACCTGTCATGGTGGAAAGCCCGGTATCCACTGCCGTTACCCGCCAGGGCTCACGGGGTGCACTAACGGTTTCTTGTATCTCTCCGCCACTAAAATCAAACACAATATCTGACGCATAGCAGTAGTATTCCGCAAAAAACTTTTTTATCATATGTTGTTTATACCCACAGCAAATCACAAAATCATTGAAGCCATAATGGGAATACACTTTCATGATGTGCCATAAAATGGGCATTCCTCCAATTTCTATCATGGGTTTTGGCTTTAGATGACTTTCTTCCCCAATTCTAGTACCCATACCGCCCGCCAGAATTACCACTACCATCCGTCTGCCCTCACTCTCTAGGTTTCCATTGCAAAAAACTCATCATGAAGAATGGACAAAATGCGCGAGTTCCACCACCGATTGTTATGAAAATAATTATCCCGTAGCCACCCATCCTGCTTCATGCCTAGATGAGTGTACAATGCGTATTTTTTTTCATCAAATTCATAAATTTCCGTCCAGATTTTATGCAAGTTTAGCTCTCCAAACCCATAGCGAAACAGCAAACGGCATGCCTCTTCCGCCAAACCTTCATCATCGATATATACACCATCTTTTCCAATATACAAAGAGAGATCGGCATTTCGCTGTACCCAATGAATATAGCACAAACCACAACATCCAACAGGAGTGTTCTTTTCATCATTCAATACAACCATAAACATTTCAGTTTGGTTGCTTCCCACCACTACCTTCTGGAACCAACTCATTTGGTCTTCCAAGTTGAGCTCCCTGTATTCACGAAAATACTGGCGGAATTCTTCCCGGTTTCTCCAAGCCTGCAAAAAAGGCAGATCCTCTTTTTCCAGTGCCCGCAATGATATTTTTTCACCCACAATCAAAACGCAACATCCTTTCTCAGCAGTCTGGCTCCTACGGGGATATCCCGACACACCACATGCCCCACCACACTATCTATTTCCCATGGTTCAAACCCATCCTCTTGACGTGGGCGCAGAGGCTCCAGATCACTCTTTTCAATTACTGCCCCCTTAGAAAGAGCCCTTGTTAGATATAAGCCTCTTTTTTGCACAAGACAGGTTTGCCTCTCGTTTTCTTCAACACGTTTTATGCCATCCCCAAGAGACAAGAACAATTCGTTTGCTGCTTCAACCATCTCTTTCCATTGCCCCGGTGTGGTAGAAAACAAATGATCCGGTCCCTCTCGGCTTGTATCATCGGTAAAATGCTTTTCGATAACCCTTGCTCCCAGGGCAATAGCGCCCAAAACAGACACATGCCCTAACGTATGGTCAGACAGGCCCAAAGGTATCCCTGGAAATTCTTTTGCGTAAGTTTTGAGCACATTGAGATTCAGATACCTCACATTTTCCCCGCTGGCTGTATAATTGGTATTACACTGCAACAACACAAGCTGTGAATTTACTTGCAGAATTTCCTCTACGGCCCGTTTTACCTCTTCCATGCAGGCGGCACCCGTGGCAAGTAAAACCGGCTTTTGCTTATTTGCTATATACCGTATTATTTCAAGCCAAGAGATGTCCCCACTACCAATTTTATAAGCGTGCACGAAATTATCTGCCCAGTCTACCGAGGCAAAATCATAGGGGCTTGTCATATACTCAATACCCATCTTGGCACAGTGCTTTTTTAACTTAGAACTCCACTCATCACTTAACGAAGCTTCTTTATATACATCAAAAACCTTTTTCTTCCAGCTACTTTGGTGAGAAAGCTGGCCATTCAAAAAATCAAAACCCTGCTGGCTAACAATTTTTTCCGCCTTAAAGTTTTGGAATTTTGCGGCATCAGCACCACTTTCAGCCGCCAACTCGATCAAATGATACGCACGCTGAATATCACCATCATGGTTTGCCGCAATATCAGCAATAAAATATGGTTTTTCTTCTAGCCCTATTTTTCTTCCACCAATTTGGATGTCTTTCATAGAACTATGCCTTCCCTCAGTTTTCTTTGATACCCATCCTGCCAAAACTGATAAAAAGTTTTGACATCCTCTTCCGGCGTTGGAAGAGTTATGGCAAGTACTTCACATATTTTACTATTATCTAGCCCCATGTTCTGTGTGCGTGGGGCCACAAAATCAAATTGATCCATTCTGATGGGATGAATAACGCCACGCAACATAAATTGTTTTTGAATCTTGGCTCCAAGATCATATTTAGAAATGGAACCAGTGCAAGAAACATGGTACAAACCCTGAATATCTGCCTTAATACATTGGGCCAATATATCGACCAAGTGGTTTACAAGAATGGGAGAAAACCAAAGGTCTGTGAACATATTCAGAGATTCATCTGAATTTAATGCCTGCACCACCCACTCCGCAAAACTGTTCTTTTCGCGATAGTTAAAGCCATAAAAATTGGTGCGGATGATAAGATTCTCCGGGTATCGTGCCACCGCATTTTCCGCCCTCACCTTTGTTTTTCCATAAATATTGATCGGTGCGGGCTCCTCTTCCTCGCGGTATAGGCCCGTTTTGGTGCCTGCAAATACGGCATCGGTTGAGATAAAAACAAATTTGATTCCCAATTTATGACATAAAAAAGCGAGGTTTTTCGTTAATTCGTGATTCAAAAGGTCGGCATAGACCGAGTTGGTTTCGCATAAATCCACATTTACCAGTGCCGCACAATGGCATAGTACATCTATTTTATTCTCTATCAGCGCTGTTTCCACCAGTTCCAAATCAAACGCGCTGCCCACAATGCTACCCACGCCTTCTATGCACACTGGGTTTTTGTCTACACCCCAAAACTCAAATTCATCCCGCTTTAAAAAAGCAAAATTGGCACCCAGTAGACCCGCAAGTCCTGTAATAAATATTCTTTTCATCTATCTGCTCCTCATCAGCACATCTTTATTTATTAAGTTCTGGTTGCCTTCATAATAACCGTATAGTCTTCCCAGTGCCTCTTTCATAGAACATACGGCCAGCTCCGGAGCTTCGGCCAGCAACCTTGCGTTCGAGGCCGAATAGTCCCGGTTTTTTTCCTCACTCAGTAGCTGAATGGGTAAGTTCTTGCCACTTACCCCGCATACCATCTGCGCCAACTCCAGCAACCGGTATTGCCGCCCCATACAAACATTGTAATCATGAAACCGTGGCGGGTTTACAATGAACCACCGCGTGGCTTCCACAAGGCATTCTACAGGCAAAAAATCAAAGTAACAATCACTTCTTACCGTGAGAGGCAAGTTAAACACCGCTTTACAGCAAAGGTTCGATAAAAATTTTATCTCCCAAAGCTCATACTTGCCAAACACGCCAAACAGACGCAGATTGTACATGTTCTTGGATGCCCTCGCCAGTAAGTTCATGGTGTATTTGGCAAGGCCATACTCACTGGTGGGGATGCTGCACCCAATCTCCTCTTCTTTTGCCATGCATATATCAAACCGCTTATCATACTCGGCTCCAGAGCCGAAATACAATACCTTCTCCACCTCGCTGCTTATTTTTTCAATGTTTAGAAACATTCTCATATCATTATAGTATTCGTGTTCTTCTCCATGCATCATGGGCACATGAACAGCGGCATGTATGATTTGTTCTATTCTATTTTGTTTTATATAGGTGGCTAGCGCCGGGTATTCCAGCAGGTCTAGCTCTGTACGGCGGGGCGCAAACAACTGAAAGTCCGCCTTCAGGCCTTCCAGTAGATTGCGCCCTATAAACCCATTTCCACCAGTGAGAAGAATTCTTTTCATAGATTCTCCCAGCAGGGCATATTAAGTCTCTGCTCCTCATCACTTACAAAAGGATATAGATTTTCTAGTTTACAGGAGCTAAAGCTACCGTCCGGGTTTGCAATGGTCATGGATTTGGGGATTTCATCAAAATGAATAGAACAGCATACTTCACAAAGGCAAGGCCTGTCGTCCGCCATTACCTGCTGGATGGTTTTATCTATATCGTCGTTGGTTTCAATCACATAATAGGGGAGATGATAGGTTTCCGCCAGTTCCTTTAGGGAAGGCCAACCTAGGCCAGACGCTTCATTACAACCTGCAAACTGGGAAGAAAAATTGATTTTCTGCATGGTGTAGATAGAAGCATATCCGCTGTTTGATATTACAAAAAGTTTTAACGGAAGCTGATAGGTATGTATCAGCGCCAATTCTTGCACATTGTGCTGTAAACTCCCGTCACCATCGATAACCAATGTGCGCCGTTTTCCACTGGCAAAGCAGCAGGCGATGGCGCTAGGCACACACCACCCCATAGAACCAATGCCCATAGAAGAGATGAATCTTTGCCCCTTTTTGAGGGGGTAGGCCATGTGAGAAATACCACAACTGCGCCCCGAGGAAGAGCCCACAAATACATCCTGAGCTGTGCTATAGGCCCCCAATGTTTCCGCAAAACGGAAACCGTCAACCTTACCCTCGCTGTCCACTGGCTGCACTTCACGGCAAAGAGGATACCGCGCTTTTACACTGGTGCAGTAGGCCAACCACTCGCTCCGGCACATCGGGACAAAACGCTGCTTTTGGCGGAGCATCTCATCGATAAAAGCCCCTGCGTCGGCCACAACCTTTTCTTCAAAATCAATCTCTAGTTTTTCCATCTCTTCTAGTTCTATATCCACCATCACTTTTTTGGCCAGAGGCGCAAAATGCGGCTCATCAAACGCAGTAATGGCCGGGTTCAACCTGGAGCCAATCACCAGTAGAAAATCCGCGTTCTGCAAAACATAATTGGAGTATCGAGTGGTGGGAATACCCGGGCTTCCCATAAACAGGGCTTCTTCATCCCCAAATACACCCTTGGCCCGCCAAGTGGCCAGCACCGGAACCTGAAAAGACTCTGCCAACTCCCGTAGCGCGCTTTGCCGGGCAGCCGCCACCACCCCATGGCCAATTAAAAATACCGGGCGTTTGGCTTCATTGAGCAGGCGGTAAATATTTGCCACCGTATCCTGTATGGGGGTAACGGGTTCTTCTTGAAGTTCATTTTTGGGATGGAAATGCAGTAAAGTATCTTCTTCCAACCAGGCCCCTTGGATATCTAGGGGAATATCCACCCATACCGGCCCCTTGCGCCCATGGGTGGCCAAATACACCGCTTTTTCAAGATGATAGGCAATTTCTTCTGGCCTTAAAACGGTGACGGCATACTTCGTAATGGGGGTCACCACCGGAACAATGGCAATTTCTTGCGGGCCATAAATGCGCAGGCCGCGCAATTGCCCCATCTGTGGAATGCGGCACTGCCCGGAAATGAATAGGGTGGGGGTAGAATCCACCCAGGCCCCCGCGCAACCGGTAACCGCATTGGTGGCACCGGGCCCGGTGGTTACCATGCACGCGCCTAAATGCCCCGTATATTGGGCATAGCTTTCGGCGCAGATGCCGGTTGCTTGCTCGTTTAGGTTGAATACCAGGTTTAACTTCTCTTGTTTGGCGGCACTATCCAGCAGATGCATCATCCCACCGCCAGAAATTAGAAACAAATCCCGGATCCCGTTTTGAACCAAAAAATCGGCCACATAATCAGATATTTTTATCTCTGCCATAAAGCCCCCACTGCCACACAATATGCATTTTCCATATAATACTACCATAAAGCCGAATTGAAGGCAATGAAAGGCCCCTGCCGCAGCAAGCGCTTTGTAAAAGCACCAAAAGCAGAGGATTCCCGCTAAACCCGTGGCTTGGCATCCCTGCCAAAGTCTGGTATACTTTTATTGTATTTGTTCAGATTCTGCAACATGTATGGATACAGCAGTACGGCTCATACGCTGCCGGTTTGGCAGAAAACCAAGGGGGATGGGCAGATGCCTTTTTTTAGCATAATCGTCCCCGTATACAATACGGAGCAGTGGCTTCGGGAGTGCGTACAAAGCGTGCTAAGCCAAAAATTTACCGATTATGAACTGATTTTAATTGATGATGGCAGCACCGATGAAAGTGGTACAATCTGCGATGAATTGGCAGAACATGACGCGCGTATTCGCGTTATTCACCAGGAAAATAGCGGGGCTGCGGCAGCCCGCAACGCGGGGATTCAAGCTGCCGCAGGGCAGTATATCTTGTTTATGGACAGTGATGACCGCTATGCCAACGACCAGGTATTGCAACGGCTTTCACCCTATACAGAAGATGTGGTGTGCTTCAATTATGCCCGGCTTGCAGCCCATGCACAAGCGCCCGGCGCTTGCCTGTTACATTTGTCTGCCACGCTTAGCGGGCCGATGGATGCCGACTTTTACGCTTTGGTTCGTGATAATATCTATACTTCCTCGGCTTGGTCAAAAAGAATTGCCCGGCAGGTGCTGGTGGAAAACGAGCTGTACTTCGAACCAGAATGCCGCCTAGAGGACATCGAGTGGAACTTACGGCTGGCCTGCCACGCAACTAGCATCACCTTCGAGCCCCATGCCGTGTACCTTTACCGCTTGCGGGCAGGCTCGGTCACGCAAAGCATGTCGCAAGCGCACGTAGATGATTTATTCGCCGTGATAGAGCGCCTGGAGAGGGATTGTCCTTCCACGCGGGAGCCCCTGTTTCAGCATGCCTATCGGGGGTATGTGGCTTTCCAGTACTGCACCCTGCTCATCAACATCCGCTTGGCTGGTCCCTCTTGTCTTACACAAAACCTCCGCCACTGCAAGCGCTTACAGCACCTGTTAAAAGAGGGGGACTACCGTGTGGTCCGTCTCATCCGCTTCGTTTCAAACTTGGTGGGCATCCGCTGTTGCAGCTTTTTGCTTTATCACTATTTTTTGGCAACACAACCGGGGAAAGCATGATGCGCTATCTTTTTATTACGGATAACAGCTACCAGGAGAACAACCCCGGGTTCCTTATCTGCCGGCGGCTAGCCTCTGTGTTTACCGGGCAAGGCCACCAGGTTACAATTTTAGGAACCAAAGAAATAAAGGCGGCACCAAGCAAAGAAACTATCGACGGGATACAATATATTCGGTTTTATTACCCCATAAACCCCGTTACCAGAAAAATGTTGAACCAATATCGCCTGACCAAAAACCTTCTTGGGTTTTTCCTGGGTATGCTGCGCCACCCCATTGCCGCCACCGTTGGCGTACTACGGGCCGCCACGGGTTTCAACCCCATTGAGAGAATCTACGCGAGACATATACAGGCGCTTGGCGAAGAGGCCCCCTTTGACGCCATAGTGGCTTTCCCCGCACCCTATTACACCGCTTTAGGGCTAGCACGGGCTAAAACGGGGGAGGCTACCCGCATTATTTACATGCTGGACCCCTATGCAACACACCCCATTATGGGAGGGAGACGGGCGTTTAAACAAGAAGAGTTCGCTTTGAAACGGGTGGACTATGCCATTGTCACTTTGGAGATTTTGGAAGAATACCAGCACACTCCTCTGGCCGCTTATTGTTCCAAAATGCAAGCGAGAGAGTTTCCCTGCGTACAACCATCCGAAGAAAAATCCACGTATAAAGGCTTTGACTCACATAAAATCAACCTGCTTTTTGCGGGCAATCTCTATGCCCACATGCGTCCTTTGGGTTATTTGCTGCGTGTACTAGACGCCGTGGAAGATGACCGGATCTGTTTAACGCTCATGGGGCATCAAGAAGGCCTAACGCCGGCGGAGGAAGAACTGCTCGCGCGTCTGGTGCAACAAGGGAAAATGAAAAGTCTGCCTCCGCAGCCCCCAGAGACCGCCTTTTCTGCTATACACGCCGCCGATGTGTTGGTGAACATTGGAAACAACCAGGCCAACATGTTGCCAAGTAAATTGTATGACTATATCTCTACCGGGCGCCCTATTGTGAACATTTGCCGCCTTGAAAATTGCCCCTCCTTGCCGCGGCTACGCCGTTACCCCTTTGTCCTCACCCTTTTTGAAAAAGAAGACCCCGCCAGCGCAGCAGTTCACTTGCAGCAGTTTTGCATCAAAGCCCAAGGCTGCCGGCTTTCTACCAAGGACATTCTTGCACAATACCACGACTGCACCCCCCAAAGCGCTTGTGAGGCCATTCAGACAATGGTGGCTTTACACCACGAAGCCAATCGTTCAAAAACATTCTAACAGCAGCCGTATCCCTAGCCACTGCTGAGGAAACACACCCGGTTGTATAGTTCTATACGCGCAGCCGCACGAATCTATTCTATCGCCAAAAGAGCGGATGCTATTACGGCCAACCGGCCAAAATAGGGCTCTCTACAGAGCCAAAGGAGGAGATTTTCATCACCATTTTACAAAAATTCATTTTGGCTTTTAAAAAACACAAAATGCAGATCCTTTCCATAGGGCTTGCATTTTTGCTTTGTCTGGCTTGTTTCTTTTTGCTCTGCCTGGCGGCCCTGGGGGTTTGGCTGCTACAAAACTGGGGCCTTATTTCCATGGAAGAGCTTGTGTACCATTTACGGGTACCTATGGAAGGCGCCAGCACATCCATGGTATGGAGCGCCATTTTATATTGTGGTATTCCAGCACTCTTGCTCACTGGCTTGCTAGGCTTGCTTTGGAATCGCCTGGGGCCCCGCCGCAAAAAGAGAATCCTCCTATCCACTCTATCCATTCTTGGCAGCCTGCTTATCTGTGGGGCCTCTTTGGCCCGCGTTTGGGTCACCTTAGACGTGAGCGCCTATATAGAAGCCCGCAACACAACCTCTGTTTTTTTTGAGGAACAGTATGTAAACCCCCATAGCGTGGAGATACCGTTCCCCCAAAACAAGAGAAACCTCGTCTATATTGTACTGGAATCTATGGAGGCCTCCTTTATGGATAGCGGCAATGGTGGCGGATTTGAAGAAAACTATATCCCCGAGCTCACCCAAATTGCCAAAGACAATGTCAGCTTTTCCCATACAGACACTTTGGGCGGGATGCAAACCTTACCGGGCACCATGTGGACAATGGCCTCCCTATTTTCTCAAAGCACCGGGTTACCTTTTTCCATTCCCATGCCTGAGGGAACCATGGAAGGGCAAAAGACATTTTTCCCGGATGTCCTCAGCCTGGGGGATGTATTGCAGAGCAATGGCTACCAGCAAACCTTTATGATTGGCTCCGACGCCACTTTCGGCGGCAGGCGGCTTTATTACAACACGCATGGGGATTATGAAATCCGGGATTATGTCTATGCCATAGAGCAAGGCTGGCTGCCTGAGGATTACTTTGTGTGGTGGGGCTATGAGGACCAAAAGCTGTATGAAAACGCCAAAATGGAATTGAAACGCCTGTCAAACTCTGAAAACCCCTTTAATTTCACCATGTTAACGGTGGATACCCACCATGTAGACGGTTACGTTTGTCCCCTTTGCCGGCAAGACTATGACGCACCTTTGGCCAATGCAATGGCCTGTGCCAGCCGCCAAGCGGCTAATTTTGTAGCCTGGATACAGCAACAGGATTTTTATGAAAATACCACGATTGTGCTGGTAGGGGACCACCTCTCTATGAACCCCACGTTTTGTACCGATGTCCCCTTAGAAGAACGTACCGTGTACAATGCTTTCATCAATTCTGCCGTGGACAGCGATTTCCAAAAAACCGCATTTTTTCCACCTATGATATGTATCCCACCATTTTGGCCAGCCTGGGCGCCACAATCGAGGGTGACCAGCTCGCCTTGGGGGTGAACCTATTTTCGGGTAAGTCCACCCTGCCTGAGCAATTCGGATTTACCATTGTAAGTGAACAGCTTTCTATGCGCTCCCTTTTCTATGAGCAGTTTATGAAGGATATTGTGGTGGAACCCGCTTCCAGCGTGGCTGCCTAGCAAAAACTACCCCCCAATACATAGAAAAAACGGCTCACAGTGTGATGCCGTTTTTAAAAATGGCTATCTCTGCATAGCCATTTTGTTCGTTTTGGGCAGGCTTTCCGCTGGCGGTGTCTTGCACCAGGGCCAGCAGCGCCTGCGCGGCAGTAGCCGGGGGAGTACCTTCCAGAATGGGGCTGGCGTCATAATCCACCCAGCCCGGTTTTGCGCGGGCCAGCTTTGCGCCTGAGGCAATTTTTAGGGTGGGCACCACTGTTCCAAAAGGGGTACCCCTTCCTGTTGTAAACAGAATAATATGCGCGCCACTGGCAGCCAGGTTTGTACAGGAAACTATGTCGTTTCCGGGCCCCGTAAGCAGCGATAACCCGGGCTTTACGCAGGCCTGCGCATAGTCCAGCACGTCAGTAACAGGAGCGGTGCCGCCTTTTTGCACACAGCCCAGAGACTTTTCCTCCAATGTGGTGATGCCACCCTCTTTGTTGCCAGGGGAGGGGTTTTCATATACAACCTGCCCATGGTCTAGGTAATACCGCTTAAAGTGGTTCAGCATCCGCACGGCTCGCTCAAACACATCCCGCCCGGTGGCACGCGCTAAAAGCAGCTTTTCCGCCCCGAACATTTCGGGCACTTCCGTTAGAACCGCGCGGCCCCCCCGGCTGGTATGCAAATCGGCCAAACAGCCACACAAAGGGTTTGCCGTAATGCCGGAGAATGCGTCGCTTCCGCCACACTTAAAACCGATGATCAGCTCATTAAGCGGAATTTCCTCCCGCTTATCCGCTGCCGCCAGCTCTGCAAGCTGGCCTATGGCCGCCAGGGCGGCTTGCAATTCATCGGTTTCGTTTTGCGCCACCACAAAGCGTAGTCTGCCGCTCTCACAGCCAGAAAGCAAGGGGGTAAAAGACGCCAAATTGTTGTTTTCACAGCCCAGGGAGAGAACCAAAACACCACCCGCATTTGGGTGCCCGGCCAGGGCGGCCAGTATTTTTTGGGTGTGTAGCTGGTCGTCTCCCATCTGGCTACAGCCATAGGGGTGGCACAGGGGCAACACCCGGATACCATACAGCCGTTCGGCCTGTTTGGCCGCCTGCACCGCCAGGGCGTTGATGCACCCCACCGTTGGAATTACCCAGATATCGTTGCGGATGCCCACTTTTCCACCGGCGTGCCTATAGCCAAGGAAAGAACCGCCAGGATTCTCTTGCCGGTATGCGTAAGCGCCTTGGAACACATACTCCTCTTCGCCCGCCAGTTGGCTTTTGAGGTTGTGGGTATGCACGTGTTCCCCTTTTTTGATTGCACAGGTGGCCACCCCAATGGGAAACCCGTATTTCACAACCGGCTCCCCTTTGCCAATATCACAAAGCGCGGCCTTATGCCCAAACGGAATACCCGCTTCGCCAGTGAGGGCAACCTCCACGTTATCCAAAGGGGAGAGAGTTAAAAACTCACGCATACGCCACCTCGGACACCGCCGCGGCCATGCCTATTTCCTCAATACGAAGCAAGCTGGCCTGCACGCATGTAAGCAGAGCGTCGTTGCGGCTTAAATCCTGCCCCCAAAATGTGGCGTTGGCCAGCGTGGCCTGCGCAAGCGCGGCAGCCTCTCCCGGGGCCCCGGCAAAGAAGGCCAGCACCTCGTCACTGTCTTGCGCGGCGGCGCCCATGCTTTTGTAATAGTCTATCAGCGCGGCCAGCCCAAAAGCCAATACCGGGGGCACGGCATTATTTTCGCGCTGATAGTCCAAAATAGAGGGTAGACAGCGCGCTTTAAATTTGGAGACACTGTTGAGCGCGATGCTAGAAAGACGGTGTTGCACGAAGGGGTTCGAAAACCGTTCCAGCACCGCCTGCGCAAAAGCGTCCATGTCCTTTTGGGGCAAGGAGATACCGGGGATGATTTCCTGCCAAATGGCGCGGCGTATATAGGCCAAAAACACCGGGTCTTGAACCATGGAAAGCACCGTGCTGTGCCCCGCGCGCAAGGCCGCTAACGCCGAAACGGTATGGGCCCCGTTTAAAATACGCACTTTGCGGGTACGGTATGGCGCTAAATCCTGTGTAAAAACAATGTTGCACCCGGCCTTGTCCAGCGGAAACCGCCCCTGCCATTCTTCCGACGCCTGAATCACCCACAGGTTAAAGGGTTCACAGGCCACCAGCAGCTCATCCTCATAGCCCAGCTTCGCACCAATACCGGCCATTTCCTCCTGCGGATGCCCCGTGACAATCCGGTCCACCAGCGTGTTGGCAAAACAGCAACTGTGCCGTAACCACTCCTGAAAACCCGCGTCCAGGCCCCATTCTTGCGCATAGCGTAGCACCAGGCTTTTTAGCAAATCACCATTGTTTTCCACCAGCTCTACCGGCAGAATCAAAAGGCCTTTGCCCGGCACGTGGCCCCATTCCTTGTATCTAGCCAGCAACAATACTGCCAGCTTGGCGGGGAAAGACACAGGGGGACGGGCGCTGGGCAGGTCTTCGGCGCGATAGGCAATACCGGCCTCTGTTGTGTTCGAAATAACAACGGATAGTTCCGGCGATTTGCATACCTGCAGCACATCTTCAAAATTCTCATAGGGGTTTAAACAGCGGGAAACGCAGTGGATGATATCCGCCTGCTCCACTACCTGCCCATTTTCTATGCCCCGTAGAAGCACGGTATAAAGCCCGTTTTGCGTATTGATTGTGTGGGCCAGGCCGTTTGGCAAGGGCTGGCACAAAACGGCGTCACCGTTCCATGCCCCGGCATTCTGAGCCTTTTCAAGCATCCAATCGGCAAAAGCGCGCAAAAAATTTCCTTCCCCAATTTGCAGTACCGTCTCCGGCTTAGTCCGGCCTGTTTTGGGATACACCTCGCAAATATTCACCCTGGCCTCCTTTGTTTTACGGCTCTTCCTGCCCAAAATACAGGCGGGCGTTATGATAGCAAACATTCTCCACCAGCTTGCCCAAATAATCCATATCGGCGGGGTACAGGCCCTGTTCTACCCAGTCTCCCAGCAAATCGCACAGCACCCGTCTAAAGTATTCGTGGCGGGGATAGGACAAAAAGCTGCGGCTGTCTGTAAGCATACCAATGAAGTTGCCCAATATACCCAGTTCAGCCAAAGAGATGAGCTGTCGCCGCATGCCCTCCCGGGTATCGCAGAACCACCAGGCGCTTCCATGTTGTATCTTCCCCGGCACACCCGCCTGTTGAAATGCCCCCATGATAGACACCAAAACCTCATTGTCGCAGGGGTTTAGGCTATACAGAATGGTTTTGGGGAGGCCGTCCTCTTCTTCCAGCGCATTGAGAAAACGGGCCAAGCCGTGGCTGCTGGCGGTATTGGCAATGGCATCATAACCACTGTCTGGGCCCAGCACTTCCATCATTTTTTGGTTGATGTTCCGCATGGCACCATAGTGCAATTGCATTACAATGTTGTTTTGCTTGTATAGCTTCCCAAGCTGCAGCAAAACAAAGCTCTTGAAACGCATGCTGTTTTCGGCAGTGGGGGAATTGCCCTGCAAAGCCTGGGCCATTATGGTATTGGCCGCAGCTGCATCCGTGGGGATATACGAAATTTCATCAAGGCCGTGGTCGCTGGCGTTGCAGCCAAGAGAAACGAAGTACGCCAGCCGCTGTTCCAGGACCAAAAGCAGCTCCTCCACGCACGTTATATTCCTGTTACAGCTGGCGCCCAAACGCTGTAGATACACTAGGAACTCGGGTTTTTCAATATTTAAGGCCTTATCTGGCCGGAAACTGGGTACCACCTTAGTTTGAAAATCCGGCTCCTGTGAAAGCATACGGTGCCATTTTAGGTCATCCGCCGGGTCGTCGGTGGTGCCAATCATATCCACACGGCTTTGCCGCAAAAGCTGGCGCACGCTCAGGCTTCCCGTGCGCAATTTTTCCTCTGTCAGTGCCCACACGGTTTCTGCCGTTTCTTCATTCAAAACGCCCTCATAGCCAAAATACCGCTGTAGCTCTAAGTGGCACCAGTGGTACATGGGGTTCCCAATGGCTTTGGGTAGCATACGGGCGAACGCCAGAAATTTTTCTTCGTCTGCCGCGGGGCCGGTAATAAAATGCTCGTCAATTCCATCTGAGCGCATCATCCGCCATTTGTAATGGTCTGCGCTCAGCCAAAGCTGTGTAAGATTTTCATACTGTGTATCCAGGGCTATATCAGCAGGGCTGATGTGGCAATGATAGTCCCAGATGGGCATCTTGGCCGCATACTGGTGGTAGAGTATTTGGCTGGTGGGGGTTTTTAACATAAACTGTTCATCCATGAATGGTTTCAACAGGGCGCCTCCTTTGGTATGAGAGCAAATGAACTTACTATGAGCTATCCGGGCGCTAGAGGAAAAACGATTGTAGGAATGGTTTGGTGTTTTGTACCATACGGGCGAATAGTTCTTCGGCCCGGGGAGGGGAGAGGGGCACCAGCGGGTCGTTTAGGAAAGCATGCAAGCACCCGGAAAGCTCCCCGGCAAGGCTGCTGTCCACCACCATACGGTAATTGGCGCTTACCCGCATGGTCATGGCATGTGGCAGGCCGGGCAGAGCGCCTGCCAGTAGGGGAACCACCTGCCCAGAGGTAAACAACGCGTTGGTTTCCACCACATGCCCCCGTGGTAGGTTTTCAACCTGGCCCTGGTTTGGCAAGTTGACATTGCTGACAAAATCTCCCAGGCCCAGCAGGGCTTTGATGAGCAGCACACCCTCTTCGCCGGTCTCATAGGGGACAAACGCCTCCTGCCCCGCGGCATAGGCCGCGGCGCGGGCATTCTTTTCCGCCTGTTTCCGCACCCGGTATTCCACCGGCGTAAGACCAAAGCCCCAACTGGCGGCGCCGCCTGGGCTTTGCAGGTACCAGCTGCCGGGGCAAAACTCTGCCAGATGCCTGTCGCCGGCCGCCGCAATGGCCCCCGCATGCCGGAACAGGTCAAATTTCACACGGTTTTCGCAGGAAAACCGCCGGTCTCCGGCCTGCTCTCCGTGCTTTTCGCCATCCAGGCAAACGCCCGTATCATAGTTTTCCTCTACAAAGGCCCGGTACAGCGGCATCAAATCTTGGTTTTGCCACCGCGCTTCAGTTATCCAGGTGAAGTGGTTGATGCCCAAGACATTGATTTTTACATCATGCCTCGCGGGGGCTTTTGCGATACCCTGTTTTTCCAGCATGTAGCCCAGCAGTTCCTGGGTGCCAAATACCTCGTGGCAGCAGCCAAAGGCTTTGATTCCGGGGAAAACACGGTACAGGGTATCGGTGCACATGGCCATTGGGTTTGTGTAGTTGATGACCCAGGCTTTGGGGGCATACTGCTGAATGGCCAGGGCAATGTCACGGTACATGGGGATGGTGCGCATGGCGCGCACAATGCCGCCCGGCCCGGTGGTGTCTCCCACCGCTTGGTAGATGCCATATTCTTCGGGCAGATGTACATCAGAGCGCATTTCTTCAAAAGAACCGGGCAGAATGGAAATCAGCACAAAATCGGCGCCACTTAGGGCATTTTTCAGTTCCCGCTCCGCCTTATAGCGAAAAGGGCTACCCGCAATGCGGTTGCCTATGTTTTCGTTGCCTAAAGCCGCCTCATAGTCTATATCATACAGGCTTACCAGCCCGCCGATGTCCGTTTCTTTGGCAAGGTCACTCATCAGGCTCCAGGCCCAGTTGTGTGAGCCACCGCCAATATAGGCTAGTTTAATGGAATTGGATTGCATACTTTACCCCCTGTGTGCAGCCCGCTGCGGCCGCTGTAAATAATTGTGCCTGTATTTTCCTGCACCTTCTAACAAATACGGTATGCCGGGTGTTTCTGGGCCTTTTCTAGTAAACACCCAGCTTCTTTACCACATCCAAGGCCGCCAGGTAGTTTTCGGTCTTGGCGCCAAACTGCACCGAGTTGGTGGAGCCAAATATAAACCCACCGCCGGGCATTAGCACCTCCAGGGCTCTTGCCACCTCCTGGCGGGTGCTTTCCACCGTGCCCCCTACCAGTGTCTCACATTGCACGCCGGTCCACAGTGTCAGCGCCTTTCCAAACTGTTCTTTCACCTCTGCCGTATCCATCCCGGCCGATTCCTGAATGGACTGATAGCCTTTGTAGCCCGCCTGCACATAGTCTTCCAAAATTGCCCAAATATTGCCGCAGCAGTGGAAAAATGGAATCATGCCCAGGCGTTCAATCTCACGGTTGCAGCGCGCCATAAAAGGAAAGTAGAGCGTGCGCAGGCTGGCGGGGGAGAGGATGGTTCCGCTGTTCATACCAAAATCCTGGGTTTGCATGGCAATGGTGACGCCGCGCTGGGCACAGTGTTGCAATATTTTCTGGTTGTATGCAAAAAACGGCTCGTAGAGCCTTTGTATCTCCCCGGGGGCTAGGGCGGTCAGCATCATCTGGTGGTTAAAATCCCCCCCAAACGGATCCATGAGTCCACAATATACGTCCAGGTCACGGAACACGATGGCCTTTTCTCCCCGGTAGCGTTCGCACACATAGTCAATCAGCTCAAACATGGATTCGTCCAGCGTATCCACCCGGTGCCAAGCTGCCTGGATATCCTCCTCCGTTAGCTCTTCTTTGGCCGGGGGATGGGTGAGACGCACGATCGAATCATTGCTGGAGGCATACTGGTATACCGTACCGTCCTGCGCGTGCCATACCCCTTCTTTCACCTCCCGCGGTGCGTTGGCGGGAACCTCTGAAATGCCGGGCACCAGGTGCACCGTGACAATATCGTAATCAAGCGCCTCCACCAAATCCACGCAGTCGCGCTTTAGCCCCTCCATCACTTCGTCCCGTCTGCCCTGCCAAACCGCCAGGGTGGTGTCCTTCCGGTTGCGCCAAAAGCTATGGCGGCCCAAAATCTGGCTCACATGGTCATGGTCAATGCCCACCTCACCCAGGGGCACCCTGTCTGGGGTTTGGTGGGCAACAGCCGTAAGTACCCGCTCTAGTGAATTCATGTTGTATTTCCTTTCATTGGGCGCTGCGCCTGTATTCTTGGGGGGATGTGCCTGTGAATTTTGAAAAGGTTCTGTAAAAGTGGCCTAGATTATTGAAGCCGCAATCATGGCAAATATCCAAAATGTTCCGGCTGGTGCCCACCAGATAGCGCTGGGCGTTGCTCACTCTACGGTATTGCACATATTCCAGCAAGGTACAGCCTGCCGTGCGGGTAAAGATGCGGCTGAGATAGTATTTGCTTACAAAAAGCTGCTGGCTAAGCGCATCTAGGGTAATGGGCTCGGCATAATGCTGGTCAATATACTCTACCACCTGCTGCACCCTGCGGCGTGCCGCCTTACCACAGGGATAGTACTCCTCAGGCCTGCCAGGGGCTTGCGCTTTGGCAAGGTGCTGCAGTGCCAGCGCCAAGTGGCACTGTAGCCTGGCAGAAACAACCCCGCCGGTAAGGCCGGGTTTTTGGCACTCCTTCCACAGTGCCAAGAAGCTCTGCTCGGTTTCCCGCCGGCGCCCCTGCTCCACGTTCACACGCAGGCAGCTGTACTGCTGCGCTTGCTCCAGCACGGCGCCCAGCCCCAGCACCGCCAGCACCGGTTGGATATACTCCCTTTGCACATGAACCACATAACGGGTATAGGGAGACTGGGGGTTATACTGAAGGCGGTGCGCCACCCCCTCGCCCAGCAAGCAAAGGTCGCCATCCTGCACATGGATATGCTGCCCCGCCACCAGCAGAAACAGGTTGGCACGGCTAAAAAAGCATAGCTCAAGGCAGGCATGCACATCGTCAGAAGCCGGGGCACAGCTCTCAAAACCGTTTTTGTATCGAACAATCAGCTCCTCCACAAAAACCTCCCCGAAAAAAACGCAAAATATGTGAACCGCAGGCCAACATGGGCAATTTAGGCATAGAAGGGTAGTGGGGGCGCGCGTATAATGATAGAAAATACAAGCTGGGTTTTGATGAACAGCGCGGGAAGGAGCACCCCATGCTACAAAGAGAGCGGTATATAAGAACATTGACTTTTCAAGCGGTAGACCGCCCGCCGCTGGTGGAATGGCCCATCCGCACCGGCACCATGAATGCTTGGCTGGCGCAGGGTTACCCCAAAGGGGTGGAGCCTGCCCGCCTATTTGGTTTAGACACACTGGAGATAGGGCCGCCCATTCAAGGTGGAATGCTGCCCGCCTTTGAAGAAACAATCCTGGAGGACAACGGGCAGTACCGCATTTGGCAGGATGCGCTAGGCGCCGTACGCAAGGATTTTTCTGCCGATTCAACGCCTGGTTTTGTAACCCGTAGCTGGCTAAAATTTGCGGTGGAAGGCTGGCAGGATTTTGCCGGGATGCAAAAACGCTATGATGCGGCCAACCCCGCCCGCTATGAAGAATTAACGGTTCAACAAGCGGATATTCTAAACAAGGGACCTGTACCGGTTCACCTGGCCGTACCCTACCTGTTTTGGACGGCGCGCGACTGGATGGGGTTTGAGAACCTGTGCTGCACCTTCTATGACGACCCCGCCCTGATTGACGCCATGTTCAGCTTTATTGCCGGTTTTACCCTGGAAGTACTGCGGCGGGTGCTGGATAAGATACATCTGGACAGCATCGAACTCAAAGAGGATATGGCCTATAAGCATGCGCCGATGATTTCGCCCGAGATGTTCCGCCGCCATATGCTCCCGCACTATATCAAGCTGGTGGATTTTGTGAAAAGCAAGGGGGTGGATGTGGTTTTTGTGGATTGCGATGGCTATCCCGGCGGTTTGATTCCACTGTGGATTCAGGCAGGGGTGGACGGGATGTCGCCCTGTGAGATTGCGGCGGGGAATGATATGCTGGCCCTACGCCGAGAATATTCGCATTTTGCCCTCTTGGGCGGGATAGACAAAAGGGAGCTAGCCAAAGACCGCCGCGCTGTGTACAATGAGGTGATGGGCAAGGTGCCACAGTTGCTGGAAAAAGGGGGGTATATCCCCCATACCGACCACGCCGTGCCCCCAGACGTACCCCTTTCCAACTATCTTTATTACCGGGAGTTGTTGGCCCGCCTTGCCTACGGGGAGCCAGTGCCACAGCCATGAGAAATGAAAAGGAGAACCCATGCATACAAACGAATATTATACCAGCGAAGAAGCCCTGCTGAGCCGGTTTGAAAATTTGGGCAACCAGATGGCGCACCGCGCGGCCACCCTGCCCCAGCACCTGTGCTGGCAGGCGGAGTTGCGCGCACGGCTGCGGGGCTGCCTTGGGTTAAACAGCATGCAGGGCTGCGCGCTTACACCAAAGGTTTTGGAAGAAACCCGGATGGACGGCTATCTACGCCGTAAAATCATCATTCAAACACAGCCCGCTGTGTGGATGCCTTTTTATATGTTGGTGCCGGAAGATCTGGCCCCCGGCCAGAAAAGAGCCGCCCTTCTGGCGCCGCATGGCCATGCCTCCTGCGGCAAGGCCGAGACTGCAGGGCGGGTAGACATACCCGGTATACCCGAAGCCATTGCCGAATTTAACGGCGACTATGGTGTGCAACTGGTACGCCGGGGCTATGTTGTGTTCTGCCCCGACGCACGCGGCTTTGGCGAGCGGAGAGAACGCAATTTTTGGAGCGATGACCCCGAGGTGTATATGGATAGGGGCTGCCTTACTTGCACCCAACTGAACCGCTTGGCCATTGCCCTAGGGCAATCCCTGCTGGGTATGTGGGTGTGGGATTTGATGCGCTTACTAGACTATGCGGAAACCTGCCCCGAGTGCAACGGAGAACGCATCGGTAGCGTCGGCCTTTCAGGCGGCGGGCTGCAAACATTGTGGCTGGCCGCGCTGGACGAACGTGTAAAGGCCGCCGTGGTAAGCGGGTACTTCTACGGTTTTAAAGAAGCCTTGCTGGAATCGGTGCAATGCTCCTGCAATTATGTGCCCGGTGTATTGACGCTGGTGGATGTTTCGGATTTGGGCGCTTTGGTGGCCCCCCGGCCTTTGATGATAGAAACAGGAAACGCCGACCCCCTAAACGGAAAAAGTGGCCTTGGCAACGTGGTGCCCTATGTGGAAAAGGTGCGGCAGGCCTATGCGCTGTATGAACAAGAAAACGCTTTGGCACATGACATTTTCCCCGGAGAACACCGCTGGAACGGCGTGTGCTCCATCCCCTGGCTGGAAGGGCTGTTGCCGCCACTTGGCTAAAAGAAACCGTGCTATTCTTTTACGGCGCCTTGGGTTAGGCCGGCCACAATGTGCTTTTGCACAAACATAAACATCACCACGGCGGGCAGCAGCGTCATAACACCGGCGGCTGTCATCTGCCCCCAATTGATGTCGTATTTTCCTATAAAATTGGCCATTCCCACGGGAATGGTTCTTTTTGCTTCACTGGTAATAAACATGACACTGTAAAATAGTTCATTCCAACAACCCGTAAAAGCGAAAACAAAGGTGGCCACAATGCCTGGCAGCATAACCGGCAAAACAATACGCATCACCGAGCTAGCGCGGTTGCAACCATCGATGAGGGCGGCCTCCTCCAAGGTAACGGGTATCCGCTGGAAAAAAGACGTCATGGTAATTAGGCAAAAGGGGATATTGCTCACGGTATAGGCCACAATCAAACAGGCCAGGGTGTCGATGATACCCCAAGCGGTAAACAGCCGGAACATAGGCACGATGATGGTGAGCGAAGAGATGAGCTGGGAACCCAGCAGTACCGCATACACCACGCCTTTTCCTTTAAACCGGTAGCGTGCCAGGGCATAACCGCCCAAAATGGCAATGGCCAACACAATCACCGAGGTGATGATGGTGACAATCAAGCTATTTTTTATGAAAACATCAAACCGCGAATCGAACAGGGCGGAAATGTAGTTGTCCAAACTGGGGTCCTTGGGGAAAAAGGTGGGCTGCAACAGGTTGATTTCCTTGGGATTTTTGAAAGAGGTAATAACCATCCAGTACAAAGGGAAAAGCGCCACGGCCGTAAAGCTGAGCAGCACTGTCCAAAACAGCACCTTCCCGGTGATTTTTTTTGCCATTTAAAAATCCCCCGAATTCTTGTAGTTGGTTACCCGTAAGAAGAACATGGAGTACAGCAACAAGAACACCATCACCATATTTCCTATGGCCGCGGCATAGCCAAAATCCAGTGTGGCGAAGGCCTGCCGGAAGGCATAAAGCGGCAGGGTACTGCTGGCGTTGGCCGGGCCGCCGCCTGTCATGATATAAATGACATCGGCCGAGTTAAACACCCAAATCACACGCAGTAGCAGTGTGGTGATGATGGTGGGCTTGATGTACGGCAAGTCGATGCGGAAAAAACGCTGAACCGCTGTGGCGCCGTCTATCATGGAGGACTCCACCACCTCATGCGGGATGGATTGTAAGGCCGCCAGAAACATGATGGTGAAAAAAGGCACGCCGTACCAAATCATGCCAACGATGGGAGGCAAGATGGCCGTGGCTTTTTCGGCCAGCCAGGGGAAGGGTGCGTCCATCAGCCGCATTTGCACCAGAATATAGTTTAAAATCCCATTTTGCTCACTAAAAATCCATTTGAAGATAAGGCCGATCATAAACCCGGCCACCACCCAGGGTAGGAAAATGATGGATTGAAATAGGCCCTTGAAGCGGAATTTGCGGTTTAGTAGTTTGGCCAGCGCCATGCCTAAAATGGCTTGAATGGGAACAATGGTACCCACCCAGATGAGAGAGTTGAGGGCCACGACGCCTAGATCCTTGTGGGTGAACAGCCGGATATAGTTATCCAGCCCGTTAAAGTAGATATCATTCGGACGGATAAGGCTATAATTCAAAAACGAAATACGGATGTTATCAAAAATTGGATAGCCCATCAGCCCAACCACCGCAATGAGAGCCGGAGCCAGCAAAATCCAGGGTTCCAGTTTTTTCAAAGTCTTTCGTTTACTCTTCTTTCCCAAAGGCTTCACACCACTTTTCTCCAGTTTGGTTCAGCAAGTACCCGCGGGGCATTGCTGAAATAATTCCATAAGAGAGGTGGCATAAGCCACCTCTCTTATGCTGCATTGGGTCCGCTTGATGTAATTGTTACTGGGCGTTCGCCACCTCGGCCTCATACTGGTCTGCAAACCAGGCCCTGGCTACTTCAATGCAGGAGGCGGTGTCCATTCCGCCAGAAAGGTATTCCTGCATGGTCACTTTCATGGTTTCGTTGGTAAAGCCACTCCACTCGGCCAAATACAGCCCATAGTTGCAGTACTCCAGTTTGGGGTCAAGCAGGCTATCGGCGTAACCTTTCAAAGCGCCTTCCTGGAAGAAGGGGTCGTTAAGGCCCGACTTAAAGTTCGGGAAAACACTATAAGTTTTGCTGTACATCAGGTTATTTTCCGGGGAGGAAAAATGCTCAATCAGACTCCAAG
The DNA here is from genome assembly GCA_964472465.1 of uncultured Oscillospiraceae bacterium. Taxonomy (GTDB): domain Bacteria; phylum Bacillota; class Clostridia; order Oscillospirales; family Ruminococcaceae; genus JAAYCI01. The sequence goes on from CAYYLW010000001.1 coordinate 52,121, forward strand.
CCAAGTCGGGGTCTTTTGCGTTGGAAGAGATGCTGTAACTGGCGGTAGGGCCCCAGTTAAAGGCGTGTACCTCAGCATCGGCAGGAACGGGGAATGGCAGCACGGTCCAGGTGCCATCTTCCATCGTCTCTTCACAGTTTAGGGTTACTTCCGGCGTTTGGATAACGGTGGCACACTGGCCGCTGGTGAACCCGTTTACCATCTCTTTAAAGCCCCAGTTGATGGCCTCTTTCGGGGCCCAACCGTTCATGTAAATCCCCATCCATTTTTCCCACAGTTCGGGCGCGCGCGGGTCGTCCATGATAGAGGCGGGGCTGTTCTCTTTGTCGGGGTATGCATCCAGGGCTTCCAGTTCGCTACACGCATACTCCATAAAGCCATCAAAGCCACCCATGCCACCGCGGAATGCTGCACCATACCGGCCTTGGGCGGGGTCTGTCAAGGTTTCCACCACGGTAAAATAATCGTCCCACGTCCAGTTCCGCAAAGACTCAATATCAATTCCGGCTTCTTCCAGCCAGTCCGAACGAATATAAACGCCACGGAAAATGTTGCCATCGGGAATGCGGAATACCTGGCCTTGATAGCTCATGTTGGCCCGGTACGAGGTGAACGCGTCGCTGAGGTCATCTTCATACTTTTCCACAAAGCCATCCCAGTATTTATCCAGGGGAATCACCTTGCCCGCGGCGGCCAGCTCAATATAGCTGCCGGTGTTCACGTCTGGCAAAGAGTTTGAAGCGGCCATAGCCATCACCTTCTGGTAGGCCTCTTCCCACGGAACTGTGGAATATTCCACCGTTACACCGGGATTGGCGGCTTCAAAAGAAGCAATCATCTCTTTGATGGCCTTGGTGTGCTCTTCCGTTGCCATTACGTCCAGCATGGTAATCACACGGTTGCCGCCGGAACCAGCGTCTGCCGCCGCGGCAGAGCCGCCACCGGAATCCCCCGCCGGGGGTGCTGCGCTGCTTGTGCTGCCACAGGCGGTTAGCAACAAAACAAATGCCAGTGTGGATGCCCAGAATGCCAACCATTTTTTCGCTCTCTTCATGTTTGTCCTCCTATTTAAAATATACATTTTAACGCCATACCTCGGCGCGAATACCCATTTTATTTGTGCGCGGCCCGGCAGGCCTCTACAAAATACCGGAACAGAGCGTCCACCGGCTCTACCTTACCAATTAGATCCTCTGGGTGGAACTGCACCGCCAACACAAAAACATCTCCTTCGGCTTCTATCCCCTCCACCACGCCATCCTCTGCTTGTGCCACGGCCCGAAGCCCTGTACCCAGGCGCTGCACCGCTTGGTGGTGTAGGGAATTCACAACGAAGCTGTTTGTAGAAAGTGCCTCGTAAAGCAGGCTTCCTGCATGCACCTGCAATGCGTGTGTAGGAATAGCCCTGTGAATGGTTTGCGCATGTGGCAGGGAATTTGGTAACTGCGTGTGAATATCCTGGTACAGGCTGCCCCCCATGGCTGCATTGATGAGCTGGCAACCCCGACAGATACCCAACACAGGCTTTCTTGCAGCAACCGCCATCCGAAGCAGCTCCGCCTCCACTTGGTCCCGGGCAAGGTCGTATCGCCCTTGCTCGAAAAGCGGGGTTTCTCCGTAAAAAGCGGGGTCCACATCGATGCCACCCGCTAGCAAAAGGCCGTCCACAGCCTCTATAAAATTGTGCAGGGCGCCGGGCGGCTGCGTAGTAGCCGGAAGCAAAAAGGTACTGGCCCCGGCGGCGGCCACCGCATCCACATAGCTGCGCGGCATCACATACTCCGGCAAGCCGTGCGGGTCACTTTCCCGCCTAGGCTCTAAAAATGCGGGAATCCCCACCATAATCTCTCTGGGTTTACTGGCCATAAGCGCGCAATACCTTTTGTACGGCTTCCTGCAATTGGGCAGGGTTTGGGCTTGGCTCTAAGGTGACCGGCCCCAATTCGGCCATCAAACGGCTAATGGCTGTAATATTTTCCATCGGGGTATCGCAGGGAACCGCATCTCCGGTGCTCAGTAGAAAACCCGTTTTATCTTCAATGTTCAGAAGGCACTGCACCACGCTTTGCAAACATTGCTCCAAAGTCATAAAACGTAAGTGCGGCGGTTCAATACCGCCAATGATCACCTTGCCCGGCCAGACCTTTCTGGCGCTCCAGGGGGGCATGTCTCCGGTGGTGGGCGGGCAAACCGAATCAATGCCGTCCACGTTCAGCGCGCCTATTTCACTGGCAAACCCAGCCAGTTTACCGCACATGTGGGTGATGAACACCTTGCCCTGCGCCCGTACAATACGGCTGTATTCCTCGATGCAGGGGGAGGAATACTGGGTGAACATGTCCCGGCTCATCACCGTTGTGGAGGTGTCCTCATAATCAATCACCACGGCGGTGGGTACTTGTTCCATAGCCTTATAATGTTGTAAATTTCTTTTGTGCAGGGCTGCCATCAACGCTTCCATCTCATCCGGGTAATCCTGCAAGAAATAAACGGTGTTTTCCACCCCGCAATCGAACTGCAACAGTTCCTGTATCGGACTCATTGGACCGGTAAGTGTAGCAATGCCGTTTTCGGCAATTTTCTCATCTTCCAGGGAAAACCCGGCGGCATCGGGCGCAAAACTGGTATGATCTGCAAGCCAGGTCATTGTCAATATATCTTCATAACTTTGTATGAAATGGCCGGTGATAACAGCAGTGCCACCAGTATATTTGCGCGTTTCTGTCAAGCTGCCATGGGGTGTCTCGTAAATGCGCAAACGGTGCCCGGCAGGATATTCCTCATGATAACAGGCATCCTCCAATATCTCACTGGTGCCTTTTACATGCCGTTCCATGATATCTACGTTGGCTTCTTTCAGAAAAGCCACCAAGTCGTCCGGCCTGCCCTGCGTAGGCAGAGACTGTGAGAAATACTCATCCACCAACGGTGTCCAGGGCATGCGGTCTACCGGTTGGCGGTGTAAGGCCGCTAAAATACGTTCTCTTCCTGTCATTACTAAGCACCGGTCCTTTCAAAAAACAAAAGAAGCTACGCTCATATAGCACTGTTAAATAGCTGTGGTCTTAACACAACATGGCGTAAATTGAATTTATTACATGGTGTTATAATACAATACGGGTAACAGAAAAGCAATTAGAAGTATAGCACAAAAAATACGCCCATATCTGTACGATATGGGCGTATTAGCCATATTAGGCATACATTTATTGGTATATATTATGCATCTATTACAGTTGAGTTGCGGTTTAAAATTCGTTATAATAAAACCGTCCCAATATTAGTTTTATGATAAAATATATAGCACAAGCTTTATCTATTCTCGGCGAAAAATCCCTTAGCACTCGCTTCGATCCTCTAGGGTGGCGGTGATAAACCGCTCTTCCAAGCAATCCTCACAAGCCAGAATGCAGGCGCCCAACACACTGCCCTGCCCCCGGGAACTGGATAGCAAAATGGCGCAGGAAGCATGGAGCGGTTTGAAGGCCATCCGGTTCAGCCGCGCTTCCATGGAGGAAACCAATTCCCCAAAATAGCGAAAAAATGGTCCGCTGGCTACAATGGCGGAGGGGTTATACATGTTGATTAAAATGTTTAAGGCAATTTCTATATACTTTGCAATGTCATCTAGCAAATCTACCGCCCAGGATTCTCCGCTTTTGTAGGCCTCAGCCAAATCGGCGTAGCCGGTAATTGTCTCTGAAAATTGCAGGGCATTGCGCACCACAAAACGCTCTGCCACATAGGTTTGCAGACAGCCCACCCGTCCACAGTCACAACGGATTTTGTTGGTGGCATCCACAATAATATGCCCGATTTCCCCCGCAGCGTTTTGCTTACCCCGCACAATCGTGCCGTGGCTGGCTGCCGCCGCACCCATGCCGGAGCCAATGTGTAGCACCACCAAATTGTCGCTTTCCTCGGCGCTGATGAAGATTTTTTCCCCCATCAGCTCGGCCTTTACATCATTTTCCACCAGGGTGGGAAGACCAAACTTGTTTTCAAATATTTTGGCCAAGGGTAAATTTTCCCACTTCGTTTGCGGAGAAAGTACCACTGTCCCGGTCACCGGGTCTACTGTGCCCCCAATGGAAACCCCCACCCCGATTACCTTTGTGGCGGAAAGACCCAGTTTTTCAAGCAGCAGCCGATACAAAGCATGGGCCCGAGCCGCCACCTCGTCTGGGTTGCTGGGGAAGGTCTCGAACCACTCCTGCTCCAGTCCCAACATCTGGTAGCAAAAGTCTCCAATACACACTTTTAAAAATTTGGAGTCGATTTCCACTCCTACTGCATATACGCTATCGTTTACCAGGTCCAGCAGCACGGCTTTCCGGCCCACTTTTCCACCAATCTCTTTGGTTTCCCGCACAAGCCCCATGTTTTGCAGCAGCATAATGATGCGCGTTACACTGGGCGGGCTAATTTGCAGCTTTTTGGCAATTTCTGCACGGGAAATTGGCCGGTACAGGCGCAGGGCATCCAGCACCAGTTTCATATTGTTCACTTTGATATCGCTCTGGTCGCGGCTACGGTTTTGCATGGGTATCTCCTATTGCTTTGGCAAAGAGCGGCTGCGGTATTTGGTAAAAGTGTAGCATGAAATATTCTCTCAAGCAATGGTTATTCATTTGCACCAAGAAAGGTAGTGGTACTTTATGAAGCAGGTTAAACTGAAGCCCTGTAACCCATTTTTCCTAACCGAACAGGAGGATGCCGAAATTCTGCTGGGAAAAGAGGATTATCTGGAGCGCATTCATGCGCTGCTGGAAAGAGCCAAACAGGCAGGCCTAAGCCATGTGGTTTTATATGGAGACCGTGAGCATTTTGCCACAATGGATTATTTCAGCGGGGTAGACTGCCGTTTTGAAGAGGCCCTGCTCATCTTTGATAGGGAGGGCCGTGCCCATATTCTGGTGGGCAATGAGGGAATCTCACAAACATATTCCATCCCCTATGAGGTGGAAATGCACCTATACCAGAATTTTAGCCTGCCCGGCCAAACCAGGGATGAGCAGGAGGACCTGTCCACGATCATGAAAAAAACTGGGATAGATGCAAATAGCCGGGTGGGTATGGTGGGTTATAAATTTTTTGAAAAGAAATACATACCCACAGACCCTGCCCACACCTACGATATTCCCGCCTATATCATGGATGCTGTTTTTTCCATCTGCCCAGAAGAAAATGTGCAAAACTTCACCGAAGAGGTGATTGGTTTTCCCAATGGCATCCGCTTACAGCTACGCACCGCCAAGGAGATTGCCCGTATCGAGGGCGCGGGGAACCGCTCGGCCGCCGTGGTGCAGCGCATGCTGAAAAAACTGGCCCCCGGCATCACGGAACGCCAGCTTGCCTTTGGGGTGGCGGGGCTTGAAGCCGTGAATGTGCACCCCATGGTCAACTTTGGAGCAGAAAAAGTTCGTATTGGTGTTTCTTCCCCCGGCGACAGGGCACTTGTTCTGGGGGAGGTTTGCGGCATATGTTATGGCGCGCGTTATTCGCTTACCTCACGGGTGGGCATTGCCGCCACAGGGCCGCAGGATGTGCAGCCTAGCTTGCAGCCCCATCTTGATTTCTACCGGGCTGGCTGGCACGCGGTAGCCGAGGTGCTGGGCACACTGTGCGCAGGTGCGAAATGTGCCGACATTTACGAGGCCGCCATGCGGCATATTGGCGCACCGGAATACAATGTCACCCTCAACATCACCCATTACAGCGGCGCTGACGAATGGCTCAATTCCCCTGTATGGAAAAATTCCCCGCATACCATTCACGATGGGGCCCATATTCAACTGGATATCATTGCCAGTAACCCCAGCCCTGTGCGCAGCTGCATCTGTGAAGACGCAGTGGTGGTGGCAGGCCCCCGTTTACGCCAAAAGCTACAGGAAGAATACCCGCAGGTGTGGGAACGCATCGCCCAGCGGCAGGAAATGATCCGGCAAGAACTGGGGATTGAACTACATGACGACGTACTGCCCATGAGCAACTTGACATCGGTATATTTCCCCTATATGCTCAACCGGGATTCTATTTTTACGCTGGAGGGGTAAACATTGGGATACGCAATTCTGGCCACATGGAAAATGGCCTATGAAGGAGTACAAAAAGCGGCGGGGCAACTGGCCGGGGGAGACACGGCCACCCAGGCGCTGGAAACTGCCATCAGCACGGTAGAGGATAACCCAAACTTTGTCTCCCTTGGCACCGGTGGCCTACCCAACAAACACGGTGAGGTAGAACTGGACGCCGCGTTTATGGATGGCAACACCCTGCAATTTGGGGGTGTGATTGAGGTGCAAAACATCCGCAACCCAATCAAGGTGGCCATCCGCCTAAGCCAACATAGACGAAACTGCCTGCTGGCTGGCAAGGGCGCCGAGATGTATGCCCAGCAAAATGGGTTTGCCTTTACAAACCTACTGAGCGGGAACGCCAAAAGCCGCTGGGCCAAAAGCGTGGAGGAAAAATTCGATCCCGAGGCCCTAAGCGCCTATGCGGGGCACGATACCGTGTGTATGATTGGCCTGGACAGCCACGCCGGTATGGCGGTGGGCACCTCCACCTCCGGCCTTTTTATGAAGCACCCTGGCCGCGTGGGCGACAGCCCTGTCATCGGCTCCGGTTTTTACTGCGACAGCCAGGTGGGCGGCGCTTCGGTAACCGGTGTAGGGGAGGACTGCATGAAAGGGGTGCTCTCCTACGAAATGGTACGCCGCATGGCCGGTGGCATGACGCCACAACAGGCCTGCGAAAGCACCCTGTTTGGGCATTTGGATAGGCTTGTCTCGCTGGGGCATAGCCCAGGTGTTACCGCCGTTATTGCCATGGACAAGAACGGCAACTTTGGCGCCGCCCAGAACATTGACCGTTTTGCGTTTGTGTATGCAAACCAGAACCAGCCCGTTACCATTTATATGTCTGTACGGGACGAAAAGGGCCATATTACGATAGCGCCCGCCACGCAAGCGGAGATACAGGAGTATATTGACCCATGAAAAAACTACGTTTTGGAATGTTGGGCGCCGGCGTGATGGCCGGTTTTATGGCACAGACGCTTTGCGAAATGGAGGAAGTGGAGACGGTTGCCATTGCTTCCCGAGATATCACGCGGGCCAAAGAATTGGCCGAGCGCTTTCACTTTTCCAAGGCCCTGGGCTCGTACCAAGAACTGGTGGAGGACCCAACGCTGGATGTGATTTATATCAGCACGCCCAATTCCCTGCATTTTGCTCATGCAAAATTGGCGCTGGAACATGGCAAGCATGTGCTGTGTGAAAAGGCCTTCACCCTTAATGAAGCGGAGGCCCAGGCTCTATTTGATTTGGCTGAAAGCCAGGGGCTGTTCATCATGGAGGCCATGTGGACAAGGTTTCTTCCCTTTGTGCCAAAATTGCGCGCCCTGCTGGCAGAAGGGGCCATTGGCCAGCCCAAGCTGATGGAGGTCTCCTTTGGGGTGCGTAACCCCGGTATGGAGCGGCTGCACAAGGCCGCTCTTGGCGGCGGGGCACTGCTGGACACAGGGCTTTACGCCCTCACCTTTGCCCTGCTGTTTTTTGGGGAAGACTACCAAAGCGCCTCTAGCGTGGCCAGCCTTACAAGCGAAGGCGTGGATGGGCAGCACGCCATCACCCTGCACTACCCAGACGGAAAGCTGGCCGTTTTGCAGGCCAGCTGCGAGGCAAGCTTTGGTAACCAGGCGGTGATTTATGGTACCCAGGGGCGCATAGAGTGCGCACAATTCTGGCAGACACAAACCATCCTCGTCTATCCCGACGGGCCGGGGGAGGTGCGGAAAATCAACGCCCCCTTTGCCATCAACGGCTACGAATACCAAGTGCGGGCAGTTGTGGCCGATATTTTGGCGGGCAAACGGGAAAACCAGGTGATGCCTTGGGCCGAAACACTAAAGATGATGCGGTTATACGATGGTTTTAGAAAAGAGTGGGGCCTTATTTACCCACAGGAAAAGTAGGCAAACCCACCGGCCACCACAGCGGAAAAGAGAAAAGAGGGAAACGGTATGCGGATACTGATGTCGGGCGAGAGCTGGATGATCAATACCAACCACATAAAAGGCGTGGATATGTTTGTGGCGAATAGCTATGATGAAAGCAACGTGGATATTTTTAGGGCCATGTTCGAAAAGGCGGGTTTCTGCTTCGATTTTATCCCCTCCCACCTTGCCATTTCACAGTTTCCCGGCCGCGAGGGGCTAAAAAACTATGATGTGGTCATTCTGAGCGACATTGGAAGCGACACCTTGCTGCTGCACCCAGACGCAACTGTCCGCTTCCGGGCCTGTGAAAACCGCCTGGATGCTTTGGTGCAGTTTGTGGAAGAAGGGGGCGGCCTCATCATGTTTGGCGGCTGGAATTCATTTTGCGGCCAGCGGGGCATTGCGCGGTATAACCGCAGCTCACTTGCCCAGGTGTTGCCCGTAACCATGTATGACTTTGATGACCGCGTGGAGGCGCCACAAGGCGTACAGCCGGAAATCACACGGGAAGGCCACCCCATTTTCCAGGGGGTAGACACCCACTTGCCCGCTTTTTTGGGCTATAACCAGCTCAAACCACGGGAAGGCGCCGAGGTGCTGGGCTGGTTTGGGCAAGATGTGTTTATCGCCTGTGCCGAATACGGTAAAGGCCGTTCCATTGCATACGCCAGTGACATTACCACCCACTGGGCCACACCCGAATGGGTTGAATCCAGCAATTACGAACGTTTGGTGCTGAACATGATGTGCTGGCTGGCCGGGAAAGCCACAGGGGAAACCCGATGAACCCGCGCGGGCTTGTGTGTGACTTGGCCTCCTTGTCCCGTTTGTCCGGCGCAGAGACCCGTTCCATAAGCCCCGAAAATGAAACGGGGGAGCCCGGAGGGGGGGCGCGCTGCGCGTTGGAGGACGGCCAGGGGAAACATGCCGCGCGTGACCTGGGCAAGGGCTGGAAGGTAAACCCCTATGTGGTGCTTGCACCCGGTGAAACACGGGTACTGGCCGATATCGGGGGGCCAGGGGCCATTCAGCACATTTGGCTCACACTGGACGGCAGTTGGCGGTTTTCCATCCTGCGCATCTACTGGGATGGGCAAGCACAGCCCGCCGTAGAGTGCCCAGTGGGGGATTTCTTTTGTTGTGGCTGGGGCCGTTTTGCCCAGGTGTCCTCCCTGGCGGTATGCGTCAACCCTGCCAATTCCTTCAACTGCTATTGGCCCATGCCATTTCACAAGCATTGCCGCATCACCTTGGAAAACCTGGATGAAAAAGACCTCACCGTCTTTTATCAAATCACCTATGCACTGGGCGGGCTAAGCCCCGAGGAGGGATATTTTCACGCACAGTTCCGCCGCTCGAACCCGCTGGCCTATAAGCAGCCGCATGTGCTGCTGGACGGTGTGCGTGGGCAGGGGCAATACGTGGGTACTTATATTGCATGGGGCGTTCACAACAACCGCTGGTGGGGTGAAGGCGAGGTAAAATTTTACCTGGATGGGGATGGGGAATACCCCACCATTTGTGGCACCGGTACTGAAGATTATTTCGGCGGCTCCTACTGCTTTGAAAACCCCGAAAAACCAGGCTCCTATCTCACCTATACCACCCCCTACGCCGGGTTTCACCAGGCCCTTCTGCCAGATGGGCACTACGCCAGCCAAACCCGTTTTGGCATGTACCGCTGGCATATTACCGATCCTATCCGCTTTAAAAGGGAGTTGCGGGTGGATATCCAGGCCCTGGGCTGGCGCAGTGGGGAGCGGTATCTGCCGCTACAAGACGACATCTCTTCGGTGGCCTTTTGGTACCAAAGCCTGCCGGCGGCGCCCAGGCACCCCTTGCCGGAAAAGGACCTACTGGAGGTAATTTGAGGCGTATTCCCGCAGTTTTTTCACCTCTAGGAGGCAGATAATGACCAAGCAAGAGCATTTCCACGCTATTGTAGAACACAAAAGCACACAAAGTGGTTTTTGGCATGGTTCGCCTCACCCAGACAGCACGCCAGCCCTGTACGCCCATTTTGGCGTACAGGACGATTTTGAACTGGGGCTGGCGCTGGGCTCCATCCTGCGCTGGATTCACCCCGAGCACCTGGGCATGTGGCCGCAGGAAGCCGGCCCTATGTTTGATTTTTTGAACGGGGAAGAGAGAACCTCCTTGAGCCAGCCCGGTGTATTTGCCGGGTGCGAAGAACCCAGCGAGGTAGAGGCCTATCACTGGCCCTCTGCCCAAAGCTGCGATTTTTCGCGTACAATAGCCGAAATTGAACGCACCCGCCAGGCAGGGCAAGCCGTTTGCAGCGGCGCTTGGTGTTCTTTTTTTCACGATGTGTGTGATTTTTTTGGCATGGAAGAATATTTTATTAAAATGCATACCGCCCCCGATGTGGTAGAGGCCGTGACGGAACGTGTGGTGGCCTTTTACCTGGAGGCGAATGAACGGCTATTCACGCAGGCGAAAGGCAGCATAGACGCCTTCTTTTTTGGCAACGACCTAGGCAGCCAGCTGGATTTACTGGTTTCACCCGCCTGCTTTGCCCGCTTTATTCTACCCAGCATCGTGCGCTTCATCCAGCAGGCACATCGCCACGGCTACAAGGTGATTTTACACTCCTGCGGCTCTATTGCGCGTATCATTCCCCAGCTTATCGAGGCGGGGGTGGATGTGCTGCACCCCATCCAGGCGCGGGCGGCCGACATGGATGCGGCCACTTTGGCCGGGCTATACCGGGATACCTTGGTGTTTATGGGCGGGGTAGACACCCAGCATCTGCTGCCAAACGGTAGCCCGGCGCAGGTATCGGCCGAAGTGGCGCGCCTGAAAACCTTATTTGGGCCAAATTTCATCGTTTCCCCCAGCCATGAGGCGCTGCTGCCCAACGTTCCGGCGGAAAACCTGGCCGCCATGGCCCAAGAGGCTTTGCGTTAAACCCGGCGCAGCATTGCGGCGCACGCGCGGAAGCGTTGTCCCTCAGTACAAAAACCTCCCCACACGAAAAGCACCCTGCCTTTCGTATTCACGGGAGGTTTTTGTATAAGCCAGCAGGGCCGCCTTATGGGGCTGGGTATTCATTGCAGAGTAAACGGTATGGCGCTTCGTCCTCTTCAATGTGTGAAAACCGGGAAAGGGGCTTGTAGAAACGGTTGTCGTTTTTGTCGTCGTTTACCATGGTAACTTCCCCCAGTAGCACATCACCGCTGCGGGGCACCACAGAAAAATCGTGGTACATGTAAGGGTAGACGGTGATGCTCTCCCCAGGGGCCAAAAGCACCATGCTGCCTGCCGGTACTTCGTAACTGCGCCCGTCTTTGGTCACCCGCACATCACTTTGCGCAAAGTACTCATTGGCGCTTGCGTTGTATACTTGGATGCGAATGGTGCCGCCACCGCGGTTGATGATATCCTCCATTTTGTTCCAGTGAAAATGCATGGGAGAATACTGCCCCTCTTGCAGCATCAGTAGTTTTTCCGCGTAGGTTTTGGGGTAGCAGTCCTTTTCATACCGCATCTTTCCAAAGCAGCGCAAGCCCGCGGTGTACCGTCCTTCATTTTTGGGAAATATGCCGAATTTCACCGGTCACCCTTTGCCGTTATGCTCTTTAGCCACCCTAAATTTCCGCACGAAAGCGCCGACGGGCACCGCCGCGAAGGGATGACGGAAGCGTTTCTGTTGATCCCATCACCCCCAAAAAAACATATGGAAAGGAACCTGCCAGATGGACGATATCGTAAAACAAATTGGCCTGCTGGGCCTTGTTCCTGTCATTCAGCTAAACGAACCGGAAAAGGCAGTCCCATTGGCAAAGGCTTTGATGGCGGGCGGCTTGCCCATTGCAGAGGTAACCTTCCGCGCCGCCGGGGCAGCAAGCGCCATTGGCGCCATTGCGGAGCACATGCCACAGGTGCTGGTGGGGGCGGGAACCGTTCTTAGCCCGCAGCAGGCGGAGGAAGCCATTGCGGCGGGGGCGCGTTTTGTGGTGAGCCCTGGCCTAAACCCCCAAGTGGTAACGCGCTGCCTGGAAAAGGGTGTGGCGGTGATTCCTGGTTGCGCCAGCCCCAGCGATATGGAGGCCGCTATGGCGCTGGGCCTTAGCACCGTAAAATTCTTTCCCGCCGAGCAGGCGGGCGGTCTGCCTTATCTAAAGGCGGTTAGCGGGCCTTACCCGGGCCTGCACTTCATGGCCACCGGCGGCATTGGCCTACATAACCTGGGGGCGTATTTGAATTGCCCTGCGGTATGCGCATGTGGGGGAAGCTGGATGGTAAAACCCGAAGCGGTAGCCGCCTGCGATTGGGCCAGCATTAGCCGCCTTTGCCGCCAAGCGGTAGATTCCATGCTCGCTTTCCGTTTGCATCACATCGGCCTGCACTGTTCCGGCGAGGCCGAGGCGGGTGAGTTCACTTCGCATTTTGGGAACCTTTTTGGCCTCCTGCCTTCTCACGCTACGGGTTCTGGTCCATCTTGTGAAATGCTGGCCTGCATGAAAAAGGGAAGGCCTGGCAGCCAGGGGCACATCGCCATTGGCACCCCCTCGTTGGCGCGCGCGGTGTATCACCTAAAGCTACGGGGTGCAGATATAGACGAAGGCAGCCGGACAGTAGATGAGACAGGGCACAGTTCCGCCATCTGCCTACAAGGGGAGTATGCCGGGTTTGCCCTTCAACTGGTAGAAGATAAAAAGGAGTAGAATACATGGCAAAAAAAGTGATCACCTTCGGCGAAATCATGTTGCGCCTAGCCCCAGAGGGGTATACACGTTTTGTACAGGCCGGTTGCTACGGCGCCACCTATGGGGGCGGTGAGGCAAATGTGGCCGTCAGCTTGGCCGGGTTTGGTGTAGAGACCGCTTTTGTAACAAAGCTGCCCTGCCACGAGATTGGGCAAGGCGCGGTGAACAGCTTGCGCCGTTTTGGTGTAGACACACGCTTTATCGCACGCGGGGGCGAACGCGTGGGGATTTACTTTTTGGAAAAAGGCGCTTCCCAGCGGCCTTCCAAGGTCATCTATGACCGGGCTTACTCCGCCATCGCTTGCGCCGGGCCCCAGGATTTTGATTGGGACTCAATTTTTGCAGAGGCGTCTTGGTTTCATTTTACGGGCATCACCCCCGCGCTGGGGGACGCGGTTGCCCAGATGTGCCTTGCCGCCTGCCAAGCGGCAAAAGCAAAGGGGATTCCCATCTCCTGTGACCTCAATTACCGGAAAAACCTGTGGAGCCGCGAGAAGGCACGCCAGGTGATGGGAGAGCTGATGCCCTATGTCAGCCTCTGTATTGCCAATGAAGAGGACGCCGCCGATGTGTTTGGCATACAGGCCAGGGGCACCGATGTGGCCGCCGGCCAGGTGCAGCCCAAGGCCTATGAGGATGTGGCAAAGCAACTTGCCGGGCTCTTTGATTTTTCACAGGTTGCCATCACCTTGCGGCAGTCCCTCTCCGCCAATGACAACAACTGGGCTGGGATGCTGTACAGCGGCAGCAAGGCGTACTTTTCAAAAAACTATCCGCTGCATATTGTGGACAGGGTAGGCGGTGGCGATAGCTTTGGCGCCGGGCTCATCTATGCCAACTTGCAGGGCTATCCACCAAAAGAGGCCATTGCGTTTGCTGTGGCCGCCAGTTGCCTGAAACATAGCATTGAAGGGGATTTTAACCTCGTCTCTGTAGAAGAAGTGCAAAAATTGGCTGGGGGAGATGCCTCCGGCAGGGTGCAGCGTTAGGCACAAGGACCTACCGGCAAAACAGCCGCACTCTTGTGTAAGTATTTACTGCGTATTTGCTGTTGTATTTACAGCACTCCGGGTAAAGCGTGACGTATCACGCAAAAGGCCACTCCCCCTTATTTCGCTAAACATTCATTTAGCGAAATAAGGGCTTTCATCTTTTCTTCTCCCCCTCGCCCAATGGACCAGAGCAAAACAATGATTGGTGCATTCTAAAGCTACACTGCACAAAATCCAACACAGCAAGAGGTTATATGTGAAAATGCTGTAGATATTTTACAATTGTGCCCGCCCCCAGCCGCTTGGCAGCAGGGGCGGGCATGTATGTTTTTTAGGGCTTAGCCCTTTTTTATCTGAATCAGCCTTTCATTCAGCATCACCTTGGCGTCTGGCGGGAATTTATCTCCAGCAAACTGCAGCAGCATGTCCACAGTAAAGCTCTGCATCATGCCACCCCCGGCACCACCCATATTGTCGGCCATTTTCATTACGGCCTTCCCCATAGCGGCGGTCATCATCTCCTTGATAATGGTGGCTGTTTCGGGGTTTTGCATCAGCGTGCCCAGGGTATCATTCACACTGTAGTAGCCCTCAGGGAAGCGTAACTCAGTAACCTCGGTGGTCAGGCTTTCAAACCAGTTACGCACAGCCTCGCTCTCATCCTCCTGCGGCAGAATATAACTTTCGTCCGGCTGGGCCACCCCATTCAGGGTGATGCTGTCTCCCAGGCCGCAGGGGGCGGTGGCTACAATGAGGTTTTCGCCTGTGCACAGGGGCACCTCTTCAAAGAGGAAAACTGGCCCCTCACTGCATATGCCCAGGCTTTCCCCATTCACTGTCAAACTCACTTCGGGCTGGTTTGAGTAGACCTTGACCTGGGTTTTTCCGCCGTCCCGGTTCACAAAGCGTCGTCCGGCCAGATGCACAAAGGGCTCCTTGCTCCACCAGGCCTTATAAGCGTAGAATGAATCCTTTTTCAGGCGGCGATCATAGCTCACCAGCCCCTTGTTGTTCCGACCCTGGCTACCGCCCTCCTCGCGTGCGTCGGCGGCAAAGTCAAACATATTCCACACATAGGTTCCCCAGAGATAAGGGCGGGTGGAGAAAGTTTGCAGCATCTGTTCGTGGTAGTATGCCTGATACTCCTCTGAATAATCCTTCACCTTGGGGCTGGCGCTGTGCCAGCCCTGAACGCATTCGGCGCCGTATTCGCTCAGGCCCAGCGGGCGCTGGGGCAGAGTGCTGTGGTAATTGTCCAGCCAGGGTCCGTTCTCCTCTACAGAGCCACCATACCAGCCAAAATAGTGGTTGTAGGCCAGAACATCGGTCATATCCTGCTGGGGGGAGCTAAGCGGCAGCATGCTCATATGCGCTATAGTGGAAAGGCGACTGGGGTCCAGCTCCTTTACCAGGGAGGCCAGCACTCGCAGGTTGTCCTGCAACTCTGGAGTGTCTCCCCCAATGCTGATTTCATTTGCGATGCCCCAAAAGCAGATGGAAGGATGGTTATAGTTTTGTACAATCAGCTCCCGCATCTGGCTCAGGGTATTTTCTCGGGCCTCGGATGCAGTATCGAACACCGAGATGAAAGGAATTTCTGCCCATACCACCATGCCGTATTGGTCGCAAAGGTCGTAAAAGTATCCGTCATGCTGGTAATGCGCCAAGCGTAGGGTGTTGGCCCCCACCTCGGCAATAAGGGCCATGTCCTCCTCGTGGTCGTTGCGGGAGAGGGCCCAGCCCTTGTTCAGGCGGTCCTGGTGGCGAGAAACCCCACGCAATGGGTAGCTTTCACCGTTCAAGAAGAAGCCTTTTACGGCATCCACAGAAAAGCTGCGTAGCCCAAACGGAATGCAAAGCTGGTCCAGCGCCCCGGTGGCATTCTGCAAAGTCAGCTCAGCGGTGTAGAGGTAGGGATTCCTGCGGCCCTGCCAAAACCGGGCTTCCTCTAACTGCAACGTCATGGCGCTGTGTGCGCTAGCGGGGTTGACGGCTTCTGCCACCGCCACGCCCCCGGTATCAAGAATACGGCAGCGTAGTTGCACAGCTTCGCAGCCACCCGCCACAAAGGCGTCCACGCGCAGTTCCGCGGCGTTCCCTTTCACAGTGGGGCTTATAAATACTCCCGGGCCGCCCGCCTGCAATAGCTCAAAGTGTGTGTCAGGCACCTCAATCAGGCTCACATTCCGGTAGAGCCCGCCAAAGAAGGTGAAGTCAGCCTGCTGGGGATAGATATGACTGTCCGGCCCGTTGTCTACCAGCACAGAAAGCTCGTCCTCCTCTCCACACAGGTGTTCTGTCAATTCAAAGCGAAAGGTGGAAAATCCACCGCGGTGCTCGCCCAGGTAGCTCCCATTGCACCACACCTGGGCTAGGTGGTTGGCCCCTTCAAACTGGATGAACTGGCGGCGGTCTTTTTTGTAGGTGGGCAGGGGCAGCTTGTACCAGCATCCCCCACGGTAATAGTCGCCTCCCCCATCCTGTCCATCCAAGTTGTTCCAGGTGTGGGGCAAGGGTACCCGCTCCCAGGAGGCGGTATCGGTCTTTTCAGAAAAGGCAGGCTTGTTTTCTTTGGTGAAATACGCTTCTGTAAGCAGGGTAATATCTCTCATAACAGCTTCCTTTCTCGCTTGTGTGCAGAACCTAAACTTTTAAAATTTCCGGGCGGCGTATCGCCTACACAGATGGGATAACCGCAAAATGTGCACCCCCGCAAGGGAAATCACACATTTTGCGGCAAAAGTCTGCCCGCCCAATAAGGCGGCAGTATATGTTCAGATTGCCAGAAAGAGTTTACTGGCTGATTTCCTCCATGGATTCCATGGCAGCAGCAATATCTTTGCCATCGTTGTGCTGTGCTTTTATTTCAGCAATTTTCTCTTGAATTTCCACCATTTTTTCTTTTGTAAGAGGGTAGAATTTCATTGAGATGACATTACAAATCCAGCCTATGATGGGAATGAGGGTGAGGGCAATGACGATGACCCAGAACAGGCCTTCAGAGTATGGGGATTTGTCATTCGGCACCGCCTGGGCATACCCCACGGCCGCAAACATTAGCGAAACAATGGTGGTGCCCAGAGAAGAAATTACCTTATCCACAAAGGAGAATAGGGTTCCCATCAGCCCAGGCACATATTTGCCAGAACGGTATACCTCGTAGTCGGCGCAATCAGCCGTCATGGGAATGACGATGTTGCCAGAAATATTGGCAAAACCACCCTGACAGATGCGCAGCACGAGGAACCCAATGGTGAAAAAGTTCAGCGCACTGAGGCTGAAGCTACGCACATCGCCAAATACCATCAGAGCAAAGAGCGCGAGGGAGGAGACGATGGCACCCCAGGTGCCAAATAGCAATGCTTTCTTCTGGCCCATGCGCGAAGCGATGAGCCGCATGCCCAGAATGGCGAATAGCAGGGTGGGCACCATGGTAATCAGGTTGACCTGGCCCTGGTAGGCGATATTGCCAAACAAAACGCCAAACAGCACAACCATGATGGTGGTATTGGCCTGGATACCCATGAAGAGCTTGTCAGTGGAGGCGGAGATAACCAGCATTTGAATAGCGCGGTTGTGGCGCAACACCTCCCAGTAGTCGCGCAAGCGGATACGTTGCGCCTCACCCGTGCCAAAGTATTTCGCTCGATCCTTGCGGCGAATGCCGATGATGGCAAATATGGCAAACAGGGTAGCAAGGCTGGCACAGATAATCCACAGTTCGTTGAACATGGCAGGGTTCATGAATCCGGAAATGGCAGTTCCATCCACCTCGGTGGTATATTTGGGCACCAGATAGTTCGAAACCAGTATTCCCAGAAGCATGAACAGAACAGTATTGTAGATAGAATCAAAAATGGCGAAGGTAGGGCGCTGCTTGGGGTCGTTGGTCATACAGGTCTGGGCCGATTTTGTCACCACACACTGGCAGGTGTAGCCCACAATATAAATGGCATAGATAACGATAAAGAAGAAGAGACGCAGGGCGTAGTTTTGGGGTAGCAGATGCCCAAAATGATACAAGACAAAGGTGGTGATTAGCATAATGCCGAGACCAACGGCAATGAAGGGACGGTTTTTCCCAAATTTTCCATTGGTCTTGTCCACAATGAAGCCTATGATGGGGTCGGTCACGCCGTCCCACACACGCATCACCGTAAGCAAAACACCCACTAGTGTGAAGGCCACACCCATGATGCCGCCCACATAGTACGACACATAGGCCATCATCATCATCATGATGTTGGTTGAGGTGTTGTTCAGGGCGTAAAAACCGATTTCCCAAGTCTTAGCACGGTGGGTGCCAGTCTTGGGGTCATCCAGCAAGAACTTACTCATCGTTATTCCTCCTTCATTTTTGCTTTATCGCCGCACCAGGGGCAGCTTCCAATACTGGTAATTCTAGCGGCTATGGCAGTAGAGCACCAATGCAAAAATTGCGAAAGGAAGATTGCGATACTTGTGCTTTTGAGACAATTATTCCGGCAACATGGAGATAGTTTTTATATATATTTCCCTAAAATTGGCATATAGAAAAACCCCGGCAAGCCGGGGCTTTTGGGCAGAATAGAGGCCAGTATTTTTGCGACATTGGCTAGCTAAAACAGCTTGCTTTGCTGGGCCGCTTCGTAAAACTTTTTGGGATTGATATTATATTCAGCCTTGAAAGCACGGTAGAAATTGGCATAGTCGCCAAACCCACAGTGCTGATAGGCCTCGGTGGGAGGCATTCCGTCCACCAAAAGCTGCTTCGCAATAGCCAGCCTTTTTTGTATGATATAGCGGTATACACTGGTGCCCACAAGGCGGTTAAACTCGTGAGACAGGTGGTATTTGCTGATGTAGAACTGGCTGGCCAGCCCGGTGAGGGAGAGCTCCTCATTGTAGTGGCTGTGAATATACTCGAGCAGCTCCGCCATCAGCCCGGAGGATTTATCCACCAGCTCATGCCGCTGCAGCTCCGCCTGTGCTATGCGGTTTACCTCCACCAATAGTTGGATCAGCAGCCCGATGGAGAAGAGGTCGCCTCCATATGCACCGCTGTAACTCTCCTCCACGGTCGCCTGCATCAGGCCGGCAATCCGTTCCCTCTGCTGGGGGGTGAGGCGTAGCAGATTGGTGTGCGAAGGGAGGCTGCTGTCAAAGCAGCGGGTAAGGCTGGTTTGCTGCGATGAAAAAGACTGGATAAAGGGCTGGTTAATCCACAGAACGATGCGTTCATAGGGTTTTTTCTCAGGTGTAATACGGGGCTGGTGCAGCTCCATGGGGTTAATAAGTAGCAAATCGCCCGGCAATAATTGGTAGTTCCGGCTCTCAATAATATAGTTGACATCGCCATTCAAAAAAAGGTATACCTCATAAAAATCGTGGTGGTGTAGGGCAACCTTATCAAGGTGGGAATCGCAATATCGGAAAATTTCAAAGCTCTTTGCCAGCATATGCTGGCGTGCATTGAAAGGCTGTACATTTTCCGGCATGGGTTCCTCCCTGTGTTTTTGATGGGCAAGAATAAGAGTGACGACAGAAATAGCATAAAAATAACGAAAACACATGAAATATGGTCAATGCTCACGATTTTAGTTTAAGGCAAGTTTCGCAATATGTCAAGCAAGGCACACAATGGGTTCTGGTATATGTGCTGTGATATACTACAAAAAACGAAGAGTGGGGGGCGGGTTTTTTGTTTGAAGTGGGGCAAAAAATGAAAGTACTACAAATTTCCGGTTTTTCAGATGAGATTAGCAGTGACTTTACCCTGCAACTACAAACGGTAGCAAAATTGGGGATGCGCCATATTGCGCTGCGCAGTGCGGGTGGCCGGGGGGTGGAGACCTACAACCCACAAGAGGCAGAGCAGCTTTTGCTGCCGCTTTTGCGAGAGCATGGTGTGGCCGTTTCCCTGCTGGGCAGCCCAATTGGCAAGGTGGCGGTGCAGGATGAGACCGCCTATGAACAACAGCTTGGCCAGCTGAACACTTTATGTGCGCTGTGCAAGCTCTTTGGTTGCGGGCAAATCCGCATCTTTAGCTTTTATATACCAGAGGGAGAAAACCCTGAGGATTACCGCGTGACAGTGGTGCGGAAACTAAAAGGCTTTGCTCAGGTGGCGGCTCGGCATCAGGTAACGCTGGTGCATGAAAACGAAAAGGACATTTACGGTAGCACGGCGCTGCGCTGCCGTAGCCTGCTGGATGCGGTGGACAGTCCCTGGCTGAAAGCTGCCTTTGATTTTGCAAACTTTGTACAGTGTGGCGAAGATACAAGGGAGTGCTGGGCCCTGCTAGGTAGGGATGTGGCCGATATCCACATTAAAGACGCCCACTACGGCAGCGGGGAAAACGTTCTGTGCGGCACCGGGCAGGGCCATATTCCCGAACTGCTGAAAAAGGCCATCGTGGAAGAGGGCTACCGGGGCTTTCTCACTTTAGAGCCGCACCTGGTGGTATTTGATTTTTTGCAGTCACTGGAGCTCAAAGACGCCGCCGAGGTAATTGGAACCAATAAAGCCAAAGACGGCCAAGAGGGCTATGCCATGCAGTATGAAGCGCTGTGCGCCATACTGGCGGACCTAGGCGCTGAGGTGGGCTAAGAAAACCGACAGAATATACGCAGAAAATCAAGGAGGAGAGACAGATGGAGAAAATTCGTTACGGGATTATTGGCGTGGGAGCACAGGGCGGGGCCTATGCGGGCTTTTTGACAGGCAGGGGCGGCCTGCCTGGCATGCCCACACCCGAGGCGCCCCCTAGTTGCGGCCTGGGCGCCCTGTGTGACATCGACCCACTAAAACAGGCCATGTGCGCGGAGAAATACCCGGAGTACCCCTTCTTTACAGACTGGAAAGAGATGGTGGCCTCCGGCAAAGTGGACGCGGTCATCACCACGGTGCCGCATTACCTGCACCCCGAGATGGCCATATACTGCCTGAAGCGAGGGATGCCTGTGATGGTGGAAAAGCCCGCCGGGGTATACGCCAAGGCCGTGCGCGAGATGAACGAATGCGCCAAGGCACATCCGGAGGTGGGCTTTGCCATCATGTTCAACCAGCGCACCAACAAGCTATACCAGAAAATCAAAGACATCGTAGATTCGGGCGAGATGGGCGAAGTACGCCGCTCGGTGTGGATTATCAATTCCTGGTGGCGGCCCGACAGTTACTACCGCCAAAGCGACTGGCGCGCCACTTGGGGTGGAGAAGGCGGAGGCGTGTTAGTGAACCAGGCTCCCCATCAACTGGATTTGTGGCAGTGGATTTGCGGGCGACCCAGCCGCGTGTATGCCAAAATCAAATACGGCTGCCACCGCGATATCATCGTGGACAATGATGTGACCATTGTGACAGAATACCCGAATGGCGCCACCGGCTGCTTCATCACCTGCACACACGATGTACTGGGCACTGACCGCTTGGAGATTGACCTTGACGGGGGCAAAATTGTGGTGGACGGCAGCAAAAAAGCCACGGTTACCCGCCTGAAAATGCCCGAAAAAGACATGAATGAAAAGATGGACATGATGAAGGTAGCCATGCTGACAATGGGCAATTCCGCCGGGGCGGAGGAACTGTACACCGTGGAGGAGTTTGAAAACTCCGATGGCTGGGGCTTCCAGCACACCACCGTGCTGGAAAATTTTGCCCAACATCTTTTGTCTGGCCTATCCCTGCTTGCGCCGGGGGATGAGGGCATCAATGGCGTAAACCTGGCCAATGCGGCGCTGCTTTCCAGTTGGCTGGGAGAAGAGGTGGACTGCCCGGTGGACGAGGATATCTACCTAGCCGAGCTGAACCGGCGGATTACAGAGGAGGGAAAATTCCCCACCCGCTAGCCCCTGTTGGGGCTTGCACACCCACCCAGCCCGGCGCGGCGCGTCGCAGCACCACAAGGAGGAAACCGCATGAAAACCGTGGCCATTGTAGGCCTGGGAGACATCTCCGCCATCCATCTGGCCGCCGTGGCCTCACTGCCTGGGCTGCGCCTAGCCGCCGTGTGCGACTGTGAGGAGAGCGCCCGGGCAAAAGCACCCCCAGATGTCCCCTTTTATACAGACTACGAGGTAATGGCGGCAGAAGTGAAGCCGGACTGCGTACACCTCTGCCTGCCACACCACCTGCACTACACAGCCGCCGCCCGGCTGGCGGAGATGGGCTGCCATATCCTATGCGAAAAACCACTGGCCGTCTCTGTGCAGGAGGCCGAGGCTTTTGCCCTGCTGGAGCAGGCCCACCCCGGACTGCAAACGGGCATTTGCCTGCAAAACCGCCTGAATGAAACCAGCCGGATGCTGAAAGAGATTGTGGACAGCGGGGAATATGGCGCGGTGGTGGGCGCCAAGGGCCTGGTGCCCTGGGCGCGCCCGGCAGCCTATTACCAGCAAAAGCCCTGGCGCGGACGGATGGGCGAGGCCGGGGGCGGGCTGATGATGAACCAGGCCATACATACCCTGGATTTGCTGCAATGGATTTGCGGGCCGGTGAGCCAGGTGCACGCCAGTTGCGCCCAGCTTCTGGACTATGGCATAGAGGTTGAGGACAGCGTTACGGCCCGGCTGAGTTTTGCCCACGGCGCCAAGGGCCTGTTTTGGGGTACTGTGGCCAATTATGAAAACGAGAGCACACAGCTCACCGTAGCGCTGGAAAAAGCGGTATTTCACATTGAAGATAACCGCCTTGTCCGCCGCGAAGCCGAAGGCCCACCCACCCTGCTCTGTGAGGATGTACGGCTGCCCGGTACAAAGTTTTACTACGGGGCTGGACATACCTCACTCATCTGCCAGTTTTACGCGGCCATGGAGAACGGTAGCGGAGATTATATCCACGCCGCTGAAGGGCTCTCCAGCATTCGTCTCATAGATGCAATTGTGCGCTCATCACAGGAAAAAACTCTTCTGGATGTGGTATTATAGAGTTATCTTCCTGGGAAAAGCCTCGGGGTGGGAGCCACCGACAGCGTATACTGTGTCTCCCCCACCAAGATTGCCCGCCCAAAGTGAAACCACTTTTTAGTAAACACACTAAACTACGATATGAATTGAAAGAAAGGGGTAGTTTGATGGCAGACAAAGGATTGATAGGTGTGCAGATGAGCACCATCAAAAGCAAGGTGGATGAGTTGGGCGCCTATGGCGTGCTGAAAACCTGCGCCGAATTGGGATACCACTGTGTGGAAGTGAGCCAGATTCCCATGACGGCGGAAAATGTGGAGGGGCTGCGGCGGGCCGCGGTAGATTTTGACGTAAAAATCGCAGCCCTTTCCCCCGCTTTAGAGCCCATGATGCCCGGCATGCCGGGGGAAACCTTGGCCACCGATTTTGATAAGATAGTAAATGACTGCAAAAGCCTGGATTGCGACATGCTGCGCCTGGGCATGCTGCCCATGACCTGCATGGGCAGCCGTGAGAAGGCCCTGGAGTTTACCCGCCGCGCCGATGAGATGGCCCAGAGGCTGAAAGAGCAGGGCATCGATTTGTATTACCACAACCACCATGTGGAATTCATCCGCTATGACGGGGAATATCTACTTGACATCATCAAGAACAACACCCGCCACATGGGCTTTGAGCTGGACATCCACTGGATTCAGCGCGGAGGCGAGGAGCCGGTTTCCTTCATTCAGAAATATGCCGGGCGCATCCGCCTTTTGCACCTGAAAGACTACCGCATTGCCCCTGTGCAGATGCCCGACGGGCCCTTTGACATGCAGAAGTTCATGACGGCCTTCAACGACATCGTACAATTTGCCGAGGTGGGTGAAGGGAGTTTGCCCATCAAAGCCTGCATTGACGCAGGCCTTGCGGGGGGCAGCGAATATTTCCTGATTGAGCAGGACAGCACCTACGGGCGCGACCCCTTCGAGAGCCTACGCATCAGCCGGAATAATTTAGTTAAACTGGGATACGGCAATTGGTTCACACGCTAAAAAACCAAAACAGGAGGCACTGCGATGGAACCCTTCATGGGCACGGATTTCTTGCTGGCAGGCCCTGCCGCAAAAACACTGTACCACAGCTATGCAAAAGACATGCCAATTGTGGACTACCACTGCCATGTAAGCCCGCAGGAAATTTATGAGGACAGGCGCTTTGCCAACCTGTATGAGGCCTGGCTGGCAGCCGACCATTACAAATGGCGGCTGATGCGCTTTGGCGGCGTGGAGGAGCGGTATATCACCGGCGACGCGCTCGCGCGCGAAAAGTTCCAAGAATTTGCCGAGGTTCTGCCACGGGCGGTGGGCAACCCCCTGTACCACTGGTGCCACATGGAACTGAAAACCTTCTTTGGCTATGAGGGTGTGCTGAACGGGAACACTGCCGAAGAGGTGTGGGCGCTGTGTAACGGGATGCTGGCTCGGCCCGATATGAGCGTGCGGGGGCTGATTGCGAAAAGCAAGGTGGTCTTCATTGGCACCACAGATGATCCGGCCGACAGCCTGGAATGGCACGCAAAGCTGATGGCCGACCCTACCATGCAAACCAGGGTGGCCCCCTCTTTCCGTCCGGATAAGGCCCTGAATATAGAGAAGCCCGGCTGGCGGGAATACCTCCAAGTCCTGGGCGGGGCCGCCGGGGTGCCCATTGCCAGTGTGAAGGATTTACAGGCCGCCTTGCTGCGGCGCATGGAGCATTTTGACGCCCATGGGTGCCGCGCCAGCGACCACGGGCTGGACACCCTGCCCTTCATGCAGGCACGGCCCGCAGATTTGGAGGCCATCTTCCAAAAGGTGTTCACCGAAAAGGCCGTCCCCACCCCCGCCGAGGCGGAGACCTTCAAAACGGAGCTTTTGCTCTTCTGCGCGCGCCAATATGCACGGCTAGGCTGGGTACTGCAACTGCATTTCAACTGCCTTAGAAACCCTAACACCGGCATGTTGGAGGCCCTGGGCCCCGACACCGGTTTCGACAGCATGAACCATGCGGGCGGGGTTCAGGCGGCGGCCAAACTGCTGGACACACTGTATGGCGAAAATGCACTGCCCCGCACCATACTGTACAGCCTGAACCCCGATGACAACGGGCCGCTGGCGGTGATTGCCGGGGCTTTCCAGGGCGGCGGGATACCGGGCAGGGTGCAGCATGGCAGTGCCTGGTGGTTCAACGACACCAAAACCGGCATGGAGACCCAACTGGAAAACCTGGCCAACGTGGGGGTGCTGGGAAGCTTCGTGGGGATGCTCACAGACTCCCGCAGCTTCCTTAGCTACACCCGGCACGAATATTTCCGGCGCATTTTGTGCAACTTTGTGGGGGGCCTGGTGGACAGAGGGGAATACCCCGATGACCAGCCCCGCCTGGGCGGGCTGGTGCAGGACATCTGCTGCCGCAACGCGCTGCATTTCTTTCAAATAGAGGAGGGCGTGCGATGAAAATGAAAATGGCCTTCCGCTGGTATGGAGAGGACGACAGCATCCCGCTGGACTATATCCGCCAGATACCCGGGATGCAGCACATCGTCTCGGCCGTGTATGATGTGCCCCCGGGCGAGCTATGGCCCAAGGAGAGCCTAGCGAGACTGCGTGCCCAGTGCGAAGAAAAGGGGCTTTTGTTCGACGTGGTGGAGTCTGTTCCCGTGCATGAGGACATCAAGCTGGGGGCTCCCCGCCGCACCCAGCTTCTGGAAAACTACTGCGAAAACATCCGCCGTTGCGCACGCCACGGCGTCAAATGCATCACCTACAATTTCATGCCCGTGTTTGACTGGACCCGCACCCAGATGGACAAAAAAGCGCCCGACGGCTCCACCAGCCTGGTGATGTACTGGGAGCAGATGCAGGATTTGAACCCGCTCGCCGATGACATCCACCTGCCCGGCTGGGATGCCAGCTATACCCAGCAGGAGGTACGGCGGCTGATAGAGGCCTACCAGGCACTGGGCAAGGAGGGCCTGTGGGAAAACCTGGCCTTTTTTTTACACGCGGTAGTTCCCGTGGCCAAGGAGTGCGGAGTGGTATTGGCCATCCACCCGGACGACCCGCCCTACCCCATCTTCGGCCTGCCCCGCATCATCACAGACGAGGCCAGCCTGGACCGCCTTTTGAAGATAGAGGATTGCCGGGAGAACGCCCTCTGCCTGTGCACCGGCAGCCTGGGCTGCGCCAAAACAAACGATGTGGTAGCCATGGTGCGCAAATATGCCGCCGCCGGTCGCATTGCCTTTATGCATATGCGCAACGTGATGATTCTGGAGGACGGCTCTTTTGAGGAGAGGGCGCACCTCTCTTCCTGCGGTAGCCTGGATATGTTTGAAATTACCAAGGCCTTGGCCGAAAACGGCTACGAGGGATATGTGCGGCCAGACCATGGCCGGATGATATGGGGCGAGGAAGGTAAGCCCGGCTATGGCCTGTATGACCGGGCGCTGGGCGCGGCCTATTTGAACGGGCTATTTGAGGCCTGCGAAAAAGCCCATGGGCAAAGCGTGCCCCGTGGCCCCAAAGCCGAATTGAAGGAGAGATAACCATGCAAAAAAATTGCCTTGATACCGACCTGCACGGGAAAGTAGCCGTGGTGACGGGGGCCGGCGGGGTACTGTGCTCGGCCTTTGCCAAAACCCTGGCGCGCGCCGGGGCCAAGGTGGCCCTGCTGGACATCAACCTGGAGGCGGCGCAGAAGGCCGCGGCGGAAATTGTGGCTGAGGGCGGCGTGGCGGAGGCCTTTGCCTGCAATGTGCTGAATAAAAACGCCTGTGCCGAGGTGGCGGGGCAAGTACTAAGCGCCTTGGGCCCCTGTGATATTTTGATTAATGGAGCGGGCGGCAACAGCCCCAAGGCCACCACCGATAAAGAGTATTACGAAGCGGGGGACATGGACGCCGAGCTGAAGAGCTTTTTCAACCTGGACGCCGAGGGGGTTGGCTTTGTGTTTAACCTGAATTTCCTGGGCACCCTGCTGCCCACCCAGGCCTTTGCCGCGCAGATGCTGGGCCGGGAGGGCTGCAACATCTTGAATGTGTCCTCCATGAACGCCTTCACCCCTCTCACCAAAATTCCCGCTTACTCCGGCGCAAAGGCCGCCATTTCCAACTTTACCCAGTGGCTGGCCGTGCACTTTTCCAGGGAGGGCATCCGCGTGAATGCCCTTGCCCCCGGCTTTTTCTCCACCCGGCAGAATGCTGCGCTTCTGTATAACCCAGACGGCAGCCCCACTGCCCGCACCGACAAAATTTTGGCCGCCACACCCATGGGCCGCTTCGGGCTGCCGGAAGAGTTGGACGGCGCCCTGCTGTTTCTTCTAAACAACCAGGCGGCCTCCTTCATCACCGGCGTGGTTCTGCCAGTGGATGGCGGTTTTTCCTCCTATTCCGGTGTATAGAACCCCGCCTGCTGCCGCCTACCAAAACCCGAAGGACCTGTGCACCCCGCTGTGAGAAAGGATTTTACCATGAACGCTGTACTGGAACGTCTGGGTATGACCGGCATCGTGCCGGTCATCAAGCTGGAGGAGGCCGAAAAGGCCCTGCCGCTGGCCAAGGCCCTGCACGAGGGCGGGCTGCCCGTGGCCGAGGTGACCTTCCGGGCCGCCGGGGCCGCCAAGGCCATTGCCGAAATTGCCGAAAAAATGCCCGAGGTACTGGTGGGGGCGGGCACCGTGCTAAGCCCCAGCCAGGCGGACGAAGCCATTGCCGCAGGCGCACAGTTTGTGGTAAGCCCCGGCCTAAACCCCAAGGTGGTGGCCCGCTGCCTGGAGAAGGGCGTGCCGGTGGTGCCGGGCTGCTCCACCCCCTCCGACATGGAGGCCGCCATGGAGATGGGGCTGGACACGGTGAAGTTTTTCCCCGCTGAGCAGGCCGGCGGCCTGCCCTACCTAAAGGCGGTCAGCGGACCCTACCCCAAGCTGCGCTTCATTGCCACTGGGGGCATAGGCCCCCACAACCTCTGCGAATATCTAGCAGCCCCGCCCATCTTCGCCTGTGGTGGAAGCTGGATGGTGAAGGAGGAGAGCATCGCCACAGGTGACTTGGAATCCATCCGTGGCCTTTGCCGCACGGCGGTGGATACCATGTTGTCTTTCCGGCTGGCCCATCTGGGAGCCAACTGCCACAGCGAGGCGGAGGCCCAGGCCGCCGCTGCCCGATTTGCTGGGCTGTTTGGCCTTGCGCCCAAAAGCGGTAACAGCTCAGTTTTTGCGGGGAAAGCGCTGGAATGCATGAAAATGCCCGGGCGAGGCACACAGGGGCACATCGCCATCAGCACCCCCTCTGTGGAGCGCGCGGCCTACCACCTCTCCCTGCGGGGCGCTGCCATAGACGAAAGCAGCCGCAAAACCGGCCCCAACGGCCAGACAACCGCCCTTTACCTGCAAGAGGAAGTGGCCGGGTTTGCCATCCACCTCATCAAAGCCTAGGGAGTGTGAGAAACATGCAAAAGAGAATTGTCACCTTTGGGGAGATTATGCTGCGCCTGGCGCCCCAGGGCTACACCCGCTTTGTACAGGCGGAGAGCTTTGGCTCCACCTATGGCGGCGGGGAGGCCAACGTGGCGGTAAGCCTGGCCAATTTTGGCATGGAGGCCGCTTTTGTCACAAAGCTGCCCGCACACGAAATTGGCCAAAGCGCGGTGAACAGCCTGCGCCGCTATGGAGTAGACACCCGCTTCATCGCCCGTGGGGGCCAGAGGGTAGGCATCTACTATCTGGAGAAGGGGGCCTCTCAGCGCCCCTCCAAGGTCATCTACGACCGCGCTGGTTCCTCCATTGCCACTGCCGGGTTGGGTGACTTCGACTGGGACGCCATCTTGGAAAACGCCTCCTGGTTTCATTTCACTGGCATTACCCCGGCGCTGGGCGAGGGCACGGCGGCGCTTTGTATGGCCGCCTGCCAGGCCGCAAAAAAACAAAACATCCCCATTTCCTGCGACCTGAATTACCGCAAAAACTTGTGGAGCCGTGAAAAGGCGCAGGAGGTAATGACCGAGCTGATGGAATATGTGGATGTGTGTATTGCGAACGAGGAGGACGCCGCAGACGTATTTAACATTCACGCCGGGGGTACCGATGTGACCGCCGGCCAGGTGAACCACGAGGCCTATGTGGATGTGGCAAAGCAGCTTCTGGCACGGTTCGGCTTTTTACAGGTGGCCATCACGTTGCGGCAGTCCCTCTCGGCGAATGACAACAACTGGGCCGCCATGCTATACACCGGGGGCCAGGCCTTCTTCTCCAAAACCTACCCCATCCATATTGTGGATCGTGTGGGCGGTGGAGACAGCTTTGGCGCGGGCCTGATTTATGCCAGCCTCTGCGGCCATGCCCCACAGCAGGCCATTGAATTTGCGGTGGCGGCCAGTTGTCTGAAGCACAGCATTGAGGGTGATTTTAACATGGTGACGATAGACGAGGTACAGAAGCTGGTCGCGGGGGACGCCTCAGGCCGGGTGCAGCGCTAGCACGTGAAGCCAGCCGTGCCCACTTTCGTCCTGTTGCTCAAACTGTAAAATGAGTGTGCAATCGGCCGGAATTATTTTTTCTAGAACGATGACGTCCGTATAGGTACCAATCAGCCACCCACGTATTAATAGCAATTCGCTTAATACAGGTAGAACCGTCTTCGATGCGTTCGTGTAATTACAGGAGATTGAATCAGCAACGACAAAACGGTGGTCACCATTGCTAAAACAATCGATGTTATTATGTATATATAACGTAGTTGGAAATGTTTATTTTCAAGGGTAAGAGCAGGGCTGCCGGGCGAAACCAGGGTCAACAGGTAGAGCACAGGTAAATGCTATGAATCTGTTGCCTAGGCACTACATGAAGCAGGTGCATATGCCAGCGTGGTGAACCCAGGTCTCATCCATGATTTTGGAAACAATTCGTTACAGCGGAAAACCAGCAACAAGGAAGCTCTGAAAATTGTGAAGTTCTGGCTTGACATTTATTTTGCAGACAGCCGCAGGAATTACCCTGCTGCTGTCTGCAATTGTTCTCTACAAATACATATTCTTTTTAATAATTTCAATAAGCTGCTCAGGCATATTGTTGAGGTGCGTAATATCTATGAAGTAACCATGAAACTCAGCTTCTACCTGTTTTCGTTCTGAACCTATACCTGCGGCGGAAACACAAATCCTATTTTTCTTGGCGGCTTCTATTAAATTGCTAATAATGGTGCCTTCTTCTAATTCCCGATTATCACCACTTTGACCGTCAGTAATGACTATAAGTATCTTATAATCTGTGGGTATTTCTCTCAATCTGTTAATCATGTAGGTTAATGCGGTAGCAGTTGGTGTGCCTCCTCTTGAGTGCATCCCGGTGATTCTATATCGATTTGCATCATCAACTTCATGCGGTTCAGCATATGAGAGTATAGAAGCACCAGAATCTATATTCGAGGTATATCCATTAATAATGTGCGGAATTTTCATTTCTCTACAGAAATTCTCCACAATAATACAGGCCATAACTGCGGACTCGATGAGAGTACCAGTGGTTGAGCCACTTTCATCGACAAGCAACCCCACACCAAGCGTTTGGCATTCTGAAGGAATTTTATTTCGAGAAAAGTATTTACCATCGTTATGTGGTATGGACATTACCTCAAGACGTTTTCCAAAAGGAAGATTTTTTAGTTTTCCTCCCTCTTTTTTATCTTTGAGTAGAGCCTTAATCCCGCGCTGTAAATCACGGCTAATGCCTAAGAAATTATCTTGTAGTCTCTCATATTCGGCCCGATTTGTCTCCGATACAGCCGCCGCACGTGTAACCGTTACAACCGGAGCGTTACCAAGGATAATGTCCCCATAATCATAAGAGTTACCCGCTTGGTTTAAGTCTTCTGTTCGTTCTATTTCAACTTGTTCTTGCGCTGCGGCAGTTGCAATATCGTCCTTTAATTCATTGAGTTCTAAATCGGCGGCGTCTAAATCAGCGGCACCCTTGTTTGAGGCACCGCCACTGCTTGAGGTAGTGCCGTTACCCGTGTTATCTTGTTTGGCAGGTGCGTTTCTATTTTTGTTGTTGGCGGGGTTATTGAGGGCACTTGATTGACAATTTGGGTTGTCAGAAGAAGCGCCGCTCTGTTTTGCAACTATCTCTATAATAGATTGCATAATATCTGCCACATCAGGAGATAAGGAGCCACTATTCCCTTGTTGATTTGACTTATTGCGTCCAGAATTCTGTAAACTCTGCTGAAGTGCCTTTATGTCCGCATCCAGATAAGGAAAAAGAATGCAGAGGATTTCATTTACTCCACTTAGCCGCACTTGAGGGTCTCTCACCATTGCCACATCATCGAGAATATCTATAACGTCAAAGAGAACACCGGTTAGCTCTCCAGTGTAACCACCTAATTCGTATTCTCCAAATTTAGAATAATATAAAATCTGGCTTAGTAAGGCTTGAAACACAGTTCTCTCTACACTTTGAAGTGCTTCGTCAAGTGGCAAAAATGTTTCTATTAAAAGGGTGTTGATGGTGTTAAGACACTGTGATCCTCTAGCTGGACACATTTCTGCCAGTTCTCTTTCAATATAGCCGTCCTCAATAGCGTTATATATATAGTGTGCGCAAATACATATGACTTTCCGATATTCTTCGTCTGATACTAAGGCAAGACCCAGATTGATTCCTGTAGTTGAGGAAAGGCCGGTAGGATTAGTGGGAAACCACATCCCTTTCTGCATCTGAGAAATCCATGCAGAGTGTGTCGGGAAATCTGAAAAAAGTAGGTGTCCCATTTCGTGATAAAGAAGCCCTAATATCGCATAATGCCTCTCTGCACGATTTAGAGAATTATCAAGTAAAGTGCATCCTGTGTTGACCATTACATTGAACTCGCCTTGTTGATTAGATTGTGCGGAAGCGGTTAAGGGGTCATTGGGTTCATAGATGCTCGATACACTCAAATTACTTATCATCTTCTTTTCAGTTTCAGAATCCACTCGAAATCCGAGCTCATTTAGGTGAAATACTGCACCAGTGAGAATATTTATCGCCTTTTTCTTCAAATAGCTCTGGTATAAATCTGCGCCAAACAGGTCGCGGTCTGTCATTCTCGTGTATATATCTGAAATTAGTTC
Source organism: uncultured Oscillospiraceae bacterium (assembly GCA_964472465.1). Taxonomy (GTDB): domain Bacteria; phylum Bacillota; class Clostridia; order Oscillospirales; family Ruminococcaceae; genus JAAYCI01. The sequence goes on from CAYYLW010000001.1 coordinate 83,859, forward strand.
ATTCACGCGAGTATATATATCATTTCCTGTCATTGTCAGCATCCTTTCCTATGATGATATTCTTAACTAAATCACACGTTATATTTTGACGGTATAGAATTGTACCTTCTATGCCGGAAAGCGGGTTTTAGGCATAGAAAAATGAACACAAATCGTTGGCCCGCCATTTTGCGTGACACTCGATTTGTGTTCATTTCTCTATAACTATAGTATCGTTACTATTCGGGGCGGAGCAAATGCAAAAAAAAAAGACTACAAGGTTTCCCTTGTAGTCTAAACGTTAATCTGATTAATATGAGTGAATGCTAAGAGAGGGAAGATGTCCGCTGCGGCCCAAAGAAAATATGGGTTTTGAAAGAAAGCTATTTAGAACCTATCTTTGAGTTTCTCTTTCAATTCGGACAAAGCCTGACTATCAGTGGTCGCACCAGGCAATATCGTGAAATTTGCTGATAGTTCGGGGTCTTTTGTAATCATTGTACTTGAAACCCAGTCGGCGAGCTTACGAGGTCCAATGATACCATCATCAAGGCGTCGAGTCTTAGCAACGGCTTTTAGCTCTTTGTAGATTTTAAGAAATAATGGTAGGTCAATATAGGAGTGTTCGGATTTCTTATATCCTGTCATGGACTTGATACGCGCCATTAGTTCATTATCACTTGGCTCCGGTACATCAATGATAATCTGGTTTCTATAGTGATAGGTAACGTTTTGTTTTGAAAGCTCTACGTTTTCCCCCACTCCACGCCGTGCATGCCAGTTTCCCGGCACACGGCGTTCCATCATTCAATAATCTAGTCTTTATCACAAGTTATTACATAAGAGGGTTTATTACATTGAGTCCCTAAGCTGTTGTGGTCTGTACGACCACGGGATTATTTCCTGCTCTCTCTCGAAGAGCATTTACTTTGTTGAGTTGTTCATCCGAAAGATTTAAAACGCTGAGGTAATGTCCAATTGTTTCCTGAGTGGTGGCATGGATGAGAATATGCACATCTACGAGAATGAGCGTTAAGTTAGAGTAGTCATCTGTACCGTTCATCTCCCGTGGAAGAATGTGGTGACAGTGGATTTTCCCTGTGTCTTTAAACGCCTTTCCTGTGATGGCGCATTTCCCATTTTGGCCACAGTAAAGAGCAATTCGGTTGTCTGCAAATTGAACGCTTCTGTCATACAAAGGCTGGCGCATAAGCTCCAACATTAGATGACGATTGACACCTAAATTTCTGTGGATTTCTTCTCTGCCCTCAGGAGTGTATTTTTGGACTGTTCTCTTTTTCCCCATCGGATTCTTAGTTTGCACGTAGCCAATTGGCGCAATGGGACTACCAGCCATGTATCTTATCTGGCCTGATTTACCATATCGCTTCCTAACTACATTTTCTTTTCGGCATTCCGATTCGCGTTTAATCTTTTTTCCCAAACGGGCCTTAACAGACTTCCCTATGGGATAGGCAATTTTACGAAAATCTCTGCTCACATGGGTTGCCATACAATAGTAATTATGAACACCCATAACAAAAGCATTCCATTTAAGTATAGCTTCTGCTTCATTAGTTAAGCCTTTGGGTTTTGCAATGGTTTTTATCTTCCCTTTGGCCTCAACAGCGATTCTCTTTAGGGCTTTGTCGCTTACGTGCGACTCTACCACATATTTCTTGCCTTTAGGATGAACCTTGATTTTGATACCAAGAAATTCGGAGTACTGCCTTTTCAGGTTTACGACTCTTGTTTTCTCCGGCGACACTTGAAGCCTAAGCCTTTCATTTAACCACTGGGTTACAGCAGCCATCGTCCGGGTTGCAGCATCTTTCGTGCGACAGAAAATCCTGAAGTCGTCAGCATAGCGAACTATATACATTTCTTTGAGGTTGGTTTTTTTCATGGCTGTATAGCCATTGCTTTTAGCTACTCTACCGTCCGCCGCTGTCCACAATGAGTACTTGTAGGCAACGGGGTTCTCTTGCCATTGGCTTTCCACCCATCTATCCAACTCATTTAATACGATGTTGGCAAGGAGTGGAGAAAGGATACCACCTTGGGGCGTTCCTTTAACTGGAGTTTCCAGTGAACCGTCTGGCATTCGGATTTGAGCTTTCAGAATTTGCTTTATGATGTATATTAGTTTGCTGTCCCTGATTCCCAACGACCACATCTGCTTAACCAGTTTAGAATGGTTTACTTCGTCGAAGAATGACTTGATATCTACTTCAACAACGTAGTGGAGATTCGACCTTTGGGCCAGCCTTTCAGCATGAGCCACAGCGTTTTCACAGCTTCTGTTTGGACGAAAGCCATAGCTGTTGTCACTAAATCTCGCTTCGCAAATAGGTTCCAGAACTTGCAAAATGCATTGCTGCACTAGCCTGTCCCAGATACATGGGATACCTAAAGGCCGTGTGTTACCATTTGGCTTGGGGATTTCTTTTCTCCGTACCGCCCGTGGGCGGTAATTCTTGACGATGTTCCTAAGTTTTTCAACCAGCCGTACGGGTGTGAGAATTTCCACATCCTTAATAGTTAGGCCGTCCACACCGGGCGTACAATTGCCATTATTACCCTTGATATTTCTATACGCTAGCAGTATATTTTCTCGGCTCAAGATTTGGTCCATGAGTTTATTGAAGGTTTTGCCCTCAAGACTGTCAGCATACAATTTATCGTAGGTGTCCTGCATGTCATAATATTCAGCGTGTCTTAGAACATCAGACTTTTTCAGCTTAGGTTTATTGCTTTTGCTCTTAGTAACCATAGGCATCAATCCTCACATGGGTGAGATTTGACCTTTTGGTCATACCCGAAATCCTAACTGTTCACTTGTGATTTGATTTTTGATTATTGAATGACTGGTGGCTGTTGCTCCTGCCCTCATTACAAGGGCTATCTGCGCTCGTGCCACCGCTCTCGGCATCGCTTCAACTGCTTATATGTTTCGTCAGTTTATACCCCGAATGAGGGATATGCGATACCTTTCGACGTTCCGATAATCCTATCCATGCATATATACCCTTAGGTCGCTGCTCTGAGCCTGTTAGCTTGAGTACGCCTTTAACGTACTATGGTGTTTCATACAAGACAGTTTTACTCCACCACACTAACCCCCGATAAAGGGGATAGGCATTTCTACCTACTCACTGGTTTAGACCCTTACATTCACAGCTTTGTCAGTCCCTTCGGACATACTAACCATAGGTATTTTGTTGACCTCCGGCCTATAGGCAACACCACCCACCTCTGGGCAGCTTTCGTGCTGGCCTAATCTTTTCACCAGCAGACGGTTGCTCTCAGCCGACTTTACCGAGCTTCTGACCAAAATGGTTTCCCATGAAAGCCAGTCGGAGTTCAAGGAAGGCACTTCCGGGCGTTACCCCTTCATTTTACCTTTTGGATTATCAGTTCTCCTAATCGTTCGATAGATTAGTGCCCAACCTTTTCAGTTGAGAACGTCTCGCACGTCCTGCCAAGCTTGGTTTATGCGACGGCACCCTTCCAAATCTACATTTGTGGTGCTGATAAAAATGCAATTGGGGTGTCGTTTGACTATTTCTCCATTAGGCAGTGTTATACTCTGTGTGCCATCCATGGCACTGTTTAGCGCGGGGATGACGCCCGGGTTTTGCGGAAGGTTTATCTCGTCAAAGCCAAACACACCACCGTATTTCATAGCATAAACAAGCTGCCCGGGTACAAACTTAAAGCGCTGCTGTCCAGACTGTCCAGTATTAAGCGACTGATTGGCCAGAGCAAAAGCGGCTGAGATACAATCCATTTCAGACGCATCGTCTTTTCTCTGTCCGGTTATTTTTTGAAAGGAAGCTGTGGGGTCTAACACAATGTCTTCTAAATAGGTAATCCCGTTTAGCACCTCGGACAGAGATATTCGTTTTAAATGTTTGTCAGTGCCTTCGCCTTCGGGAATGAACTGCCCAAAGAAATCAAAGGGTTCCATCATTGCGTGTGCAGCTTGGCTATATAGGGGCAGCCCACAGCCGGCAGCAACACCCATATACATTGCTGTTTTTCCTGTACCGGGTTCGCCTCGCAGTAGGACATTACGGATTGGATTGGGAAAAGAAGTGGAAACCTTGAAGTGTTCACAAAGCGTAACCAACAGGTGTCCTACGATGTACTTTTCATCCAATTTTGGAACCAAGTCCTGTAAGTCTTCAGGGAGGTCCCCTTCATAGAATTTAAAAGCACCCACAAAATCTTTCGTTGCCATACGGGGTTTAGTTTTCCCTCTTTTGATTCCACCAGATGAGCGGGCAACAGAAAAGCGCTGGAAATTCCCATAATACTCATCTGGGGCCATGGCAGGGCGATTCATTTGTGTGGAAGATAACCGTGTGACATCGGATGCAGAGCATGGGATGGTTCCGCCGTCTTTGGTTTTGAGATAAGCGATGTTGGCCAATAAGCACGCGGTTGCTTTTTTTTCATCAGTATCGACCGATTTTACAAATTGCTGAAAGGCATTGTCAAACGCTATATCCTCGCAAAGCATGCTCCATATGGCCATAAAAAACGGGAAGCTGGACTTGTTTGTCTCAATGGTCCTTCCACCCTGTTCTCCTAAAAATTTCCAAGCTGATTTTTTATACACGACACAAGCAATTTCACCGGTTCCGACCACATTGCCTTCAAACAAATTGGAAAGTGTAACCTCGGCAAAGGAAAACTCTTGATTATGAGCCCAACCATCTGTGTCGCATCCATTCATAATCATTGTTGCGCGGCAAAGGGCCTTTAAGAAACCATTTGTCACTTTTCCAGATTGGCCGGGAGTGGCGCTATTCATTATGGTAGGATAGTTACCGGGACTTACATATTGTCCAATGAACATATCTCTATCTTGCGCCCATGCCGGAAGGTCTGCCGAAGGGTTGGAAGTCCAGTGCCATAAAAGAGAATAAGACGGCATTATTATATTCCTCCAAATTATATTATTCTGCTGCAAATACTGTATTCATACAAACCAGAATGATGTCCTTATCTTGGTCAAGCTGACCTTGCCATTCTCTGGAGTCGGAATTAAATATCTCAAGCAGTACCGGTTTGTTCACATTCGTGGGTATAAATTCATAATTTTCGATATATACTCTCGTCACATTTTTTGCTCTCATCTCAGATAACCATTTGTTTATAAACAGACACCCATAGTTCTCATACCATGAAATGGTCGCCTGACGACTCATTGTGGTCTGGACGGATGTAGAGGGATGCAATTCAATCACTTCCTCGTATAATAATGTTTGTATTCTGGTTGCCCAGAAGTGGGTGAATAGAGTAC
>CAYYLW010000002.1:0-85120 GCA_964472465.1 uncultured Oscillospiraceae bacterium
CGGTGTTAGACATTTGCCTTCGCCTCCTTTGCTGCCAGTTTTACCAGATGCCGGTTGCGTATTTTTTCGTATAGCCCCGCACCTACCACAAACAAAATGACAATGCTTTGTATGATGCCCACTATGGCCGAGGGCACTTTGGAGAACATCTGCATCATGTTGGAGCCGTTGGAGAGCGAACCGAACAACAAAGCGGAAAGTACGATACCCACCGGGGAACTGTGCCCCAGCAGGGCCACGGCGATGCCGTCGAAGCCGTAACCAGAGGAGAAATTTTGGAAAAGCCTCCCTTGCACGCCCAAAATTTCGGTGGCACCGGCCAGGCCTGCAAAGCCCCCAGCCAGCAGCATGGAGACATACACACTGCGGTTTGGCGCCATACCGGCATAGCGCGCGGCCTCCCGGTTGATGCCCACCACCCGCAGGGAATAGCCGAAGGTGGTTTTCCAGATAATCCAGAAATAGAGAACTACGCACAGCAGGGCGATGATGATGCCGAGGTGGATGCGTGTACCGGGAACAACGCGCACCAGGGCTGCCGAGGCGTTGACCATAGGGGATTGAGGGTTGTTTCCGGCGGGGTCAATGAGGGGGCCACCCACCATATAGCTTACGAAATAGATGGCCACATAGTTTAACATGATGGTGACGATGATTTCACTAGAGCCACATTTTACTTTCAAAACGGCGGCCACCAGGGCCCACAGGGCCCCACCAGCGGCCCCTGCCAGCACAGCCAGCGGCATATGGATGAACATGGGCAGGCCGGGGAAAGCCAAGCCTACCATGGTGGAGAACAAAGCGCCGATATAGAGCTGGCCTTCCGCACCAATGTTGATTAGACCACACTGATGGGCCACGGCGAAAGAAAGGCCGGTGAAGATGAGTGGCGTGGCCTTTACAATGGTCTCTCCAATGGAGTTAAGGGAACCAAACGCGCCCTTTAACATGTACCCATAAGCTGAAAGGGGGTTGATATTCATGCACAGGATGATGATAGCCCCCACGATGAGGGCAAACGCCACGGCAAAAACGGGTGTAATGATAGTGCGTGCCAGGCTTTGTGTGTTGATTAGGATCTTTTTGCCATTGAGTGGCTTATTTTTCATGCCGGGACGCTCCTCCCTTATGATTTCTACAATTCGCTTACTATGTGGATAAGATGATTTGCGCCAGCCCCACCCAAAAGCCGTAGCACCGCAAAGGGGGCTTCTTATGGAGAGGCTGGCGCAGGGAAAACCGGGAGTGGTATTCCGTATGGTAGAAAGGCATGCTGCTAAATGGCCTAGGCAGGTAGGGCTTCTACCAGAGCATTAATGTCGATTTCGCCGCTTTTTACTTTGTCGATGGTGTCTTGAATTTCTTTTTTCTGCTCATCAGTCAGAATGTCCTCAAATTCACCGTAGGGCTCAATAAACACCGCGTCCTCTTTGATGCCGGAGGGGTAGCTTTTGGCCTCCCAGGTACCGGCAATCACTTCGTTCATGAAGGCGACCATGGCTTTGGCGTAGCTGCTGCGTGCGCTGGTGATGACCACTTTTGGGTTTAACTCAGCTAGGTTTCCTACAACGCCGATGCAGTTGGCGCCCGTTTCTTCGCAAGCTTGCAGGATGCCCTGGCTCATCTGGCCGGGGTCGGAAACGATAATATCGGCGCCTTCTTTAATTAGGGTCTGGGCCATTTCATAGGCTTTGGTGGCATCGTTGGGGTCGCCTGTCCAGGAGTCCACATGCTTCATATCTGGGCGAAGAAGGGAAAGGGCGGCCCGCTGGCCGGCAATGGAGTCCTTCACAGAGTCGGATTCAGAGCCGTTCATGGCGGCCATCACACCGTTTTCGCTTACGGCTGCGGCCACAGTGCCCACTAGAAAGCCTTGTTCCCGGTTATTGAGGGAGAGCGAGGCCATATTGGGGGCCTGGGCCTCTTTGTAGGAGTTTACCACAAAGATGGTTTCAGGGAATTCGGGGGCCACCACTTTCATGGCATCGGCAAATTCGCTGCCATGGGCAAACACCACGTCATACCCTTCGGATGCATAGTTGCGGAAGGCAGCTTCCATATCCTGTTTGGAGACGTTTTCAATATAGCTGGTTTCACAGCCAAAGGTCTCCTCAATCAATTGTAGTCCGGCATAGCCGCCAGAGCTCCAGCCGTCGGTAATGGAACTGTTCAGTACTACGGCCACTTTCAAATCGGCGGCATTTTTGGCCTCGCCACCGGCGGTGCTGGCAGGGGCAGCCTCACTTTTGGACGAAGCTGCGGGTGCGGCGCTGGAAGCTGCGGGTGCGGCAGAAGAGGTGGACTGGGTAACCGCAGAGGTGCAGCCTGCCAGCAAGACCGCAGTGAGTAGCAGAGCCATTGTGAGTGCAAAAAAATTTTTCATCTGTCTTCCTCCTGTTGTGTGTTCTCTTGTTCTGTCAGTTAGGGCCGTGTATCGGTGCGCAGCGTACGGCACGAATCACCAGAATATGGGGGGTTATAGGTAGAAGTCGGTGCGGGTTTGCGTGGCTGCCAGCAGGCGGCCCTGGCGTACCACAAAGCGGCGGGGTGGGCAAAGGCGAATGGCGTCACGCTCTGTAAGCGCTTCTACCGCCACCAAATTGGCTTTGTTTCCTTCTTGTAAACCATAAGCGGGGTCTTTTAATATCTTGTTGGCGTCCAGGGTAATCATGTCATACAGTTTTTCAATTTCAATAGGCAGGCTCATCTGGGCGGCGTGGCCGGTGATGTTGGCCACTTGCAACATATCGGCAGACCCAAAGGGGTAGAATGTGTCTTTTACGCAGTCTTGCCCATAGCACACATTCACGCCCGCCGCCAGCAATTCTTTCACACGGGTGATGCCCCGGCGGATGGGCTGTGTATCCTGGCGGCCTTGTAACATTAGGTTGGTTACAGGATTTGTGATCATATGGATGCCTGCCCGCTGTACTTTTTCTATCACATAGGTGGCATAATGGTCGTCGTAGGCGGCCAGGGCGCAGGTGTGCCCTGCGGTTACCCGGTTCTGCCAGCCACGGGTTAGCGTTTCGTCTGCCAGCATCTCCAAGGTGCGGTAAAAGGGGTCATCGGTCTCATCCACGTGCATGTCCACTTCGGCGTCAAATTTCTGCGCGATATCAAAGCACAGGCGAATGTGGGCCAGGCTGTTCTCGGGGGAGGATTCGTTGGCAGGCATACCACCCACCACATCAGCCCCCATCTCCATGGCTTGCCACATGAGTTTGTCACAACCGGGGTCCTTTACTATGCCTTCCTGTGGGAACGCTACAATCTGAATATCGATGGCGTGTTTGTATTTTTCCCGCAAGGCCACAATACCGGATAGCGGTTTCAGCCCGCCGATGGTATCCACGTCCACATGGGTACGCAGGGCCAGTGTGCCATTTGCTATGGCGCGCTTTAGCACATCCTCGGCCCGTGCCACGATGTCGGTGTCGGTGTAGGTTTTCTTTTTGTCCCAAATAATCTCAATAGCTTCGGCCAGCGTGCCGCTCACGTTGGGGCGTACCACGTCAAATATATTCACCTTATCCAAATGGATATGTGGGTCTATAAAAGATTCTGCAACAAGGCAGCCAGTGGCATCAAGAGTTTGGGCAGCCTGATTGGGCAAGTTTGGGCCTATCTGCTGGATAAAGCTGTCTTCACAAAAAATGTCGACACAGGATGAATGTTTACGAAGTTTGGCATTTTTTATCAACAAAGACATAGGGCCCTCCAACTTCCTGTCGGTGTTATCAATAGTCTAGCATGATGCTGGGGTATGTACATATTATATAGATTTGACGGCGCAATTAAAACTGGAACAGGTAATTTTTACAATCCCATAAAAAAGGGGATAAATCTAGTGATAATAACTAAAGTTGATATTATTCGATTATATGTATAATATTGGAAAATCAAGAGCTGCTGAACAATTCGCGGAAGTGGTGTGAGATAAACGCGTCCCACGTGTACAAAAAGTGTTGTGGTTTTTTTACAATGATTCCTTACATGAAAATACCCCGGTGACCCGGGGTGGCAGTTCTCATTATTCGGCAATAAAAGTAAGGCTGCCGCGGGGCAAAAGTGCTACATCAAGCAGGCTTTTCCCCAGTACGGTACCCTGTGTGCCGAGCAGTTCCCTCAGTTTCACACCATAGCCGCCATTGCAAAGAATTTCACAGTCAAAGCGAAGTTCCGTTTCCTTTTCCAGCAGGGCCAGTTCATGTGCGAAGGCCTGTAAGCGGGGGGCAGGGGTGTGGGCGGCCAGCAGAATATCCCAATCAGAATGTGGATGGAGGTAGGGAAGGCCGGTAAGGGCCTGCAAAGCGCAGGAGCCAAACAGCCCTATATGTAGCCCTGTGCGTTGTCCTTTTTCCACAAGGGCCGAAAGAATATTGCCGGGAATGGATTGGCTTGTGCATGCATGGACCACTATGGCAAAAGGGCTGAGGCTGTTTTGGATACAGCCCAAGGGTACGGGGGCAAAAGCCCGTACCCGCACGCCGTCATACAGCATAGGCAATGAAAACCCCACTTCCACCATTCCAGGCGTAGGAGCCTGCTGCCGCCGCAAAATGGCGGGGATAGGAGGAGATGTGGGTAAACTCTGTATTTCTTTTTTAGCCCATGCATGTGTTTGGTATAGTTCTTTGTGCAAAATAGCAAGGCCCATTTCATCTAGGTATAAAAACTGATGACGCTGCATAGTCTCCCTCACTCTCGGGGCTTCGTCCAGGCGGGGTCTGTTTTACACTGGCTTTGGTAGGCCATTTGGGCCTGTAGAAGACTGTCCAGTAGGTGGGTTTTAGAGGGGCCTTGCAGAAAAGTGGAAGAGGGGTTGCTGCCAAAGGGAACAAGGCTGGCTATACTGTGCGCGGCGCCCAATTGGATATCCTGTGCGGGGCGCACAATGCGCGCTTTGATGCGTAGAATACCGGCGCAGAGACGCTCCACAGTGTCTAGGCTATGGGCGGTGCTGGCATGCAAGATTGTCTCTAGTGGAGGGCTGCGTTTGCGGCCATAACTGATGATATTGCCTGCCCCGCCGCAGGCATGCCCGTTTGGCAGAATGGGAAAGCGGTCACCTGTGGCAAGGCCGCCTACAGCGAGGTCGGAATACCCATCCTCACCAGCCAGCAGGGAGATATCCTCCCGAAGAGGGATTCCATCCAAGGTGAGCCAACCAAATTCTTGGCACCCATATAGGTCGTGCACTTCGCCATGGCACAATTCTCGGGCTGCTTCAATGAGGGCGGTATCCAGCGGGGTTCCGGCGGCTAAAAAGATACAGTTTTGAGGCAGCGCGGCGGCTAACCCCAGCCTTTTTGCGTCCTCCAGGGTAGCCCGCAAAAAGCGGGATTCCCCAACCACCACGTCAGGTTTGTTACGGCAGAGGGCCAGCAGCAAGGCGTCCCGGCTGCTGGCTTGCAAAAAATTCCAACGCAGGGGGTAGCCTTCTAGTGCTTCTTTCAAAAACACATTCACGAGAGGGGGGTATGTAATCAACATATGGCTGCCTTGGGGCACCCCGGCCAGCCGCAGGGTGGCGTGGGAGGCGGCTATCCGTGCGGGGTATTCTTGCATTGTAACGCCAATGATATTTTGAAAAGCGGTGCTGCCCGTGGATACGGTGAGAAAGGCGAAATTGAAGGGGGTGTGAATCTCCTCTATCACATGCGCGCTGGTGGGCCCGGCTATTCCTTTATCGGCCAAGCTGCGCCGGGGCATATGAGAAAACTGCGGCGCTGTGCCACAGTTTTCCACGTGATCTTCCAGTTGCTGTAGCACGCTGTTCAGCGTTTCCCCGCCAGCAAAGGCGTTTGCCATACTTCCACCTCATTTTCCAGTTGGGCCAGTACTTTGGCCCGTGTGCTGCGCCCTTCTCTTTTTGCACCCAGAGTGCCGCGGCCCCAGGGCCCCAGTTCTTCGGAACGGGCATTTGCATGTATCTGATCTATTTCCTCTATGTGGCGGTTGATGGCGCCAGCCATTTCGCTGGGGCTGGGCACAATTTCCTCCAGCCCACCCAGGCGGTAGAAATACTCGGCCCCCGAAGCGAATACAGGGTTTGTTTTGGCCAATTCTGCCAAGGTCTCCACATCCATCTTGGTGATGCGTGCGATGCTGCCGAGTGGCATTACATGAATCATAGTTCCGTATTCCGAGGGCAGGGCCAAAATGCGGTCGGCCTGTAGGCCGTGGCACAACAAAGCGCCGCTGATGGCCCGCCCGATAATCATAGCCACCACGGGATGCCCGTGCTGCCGTGCCTCCGCCAAGGCCAATTGGTAAGCCCCTGTAGCCTTGTTCATTCCCACAATTTCCTCGGTGCGGCCGGGGCCGTTGCCGGGGGAATCCACCAAGAGCAGCAAGGGGCGCTTTTTCCCGGCGGGCTTGTCGTGGTCGGCCTCCATGGTGTGGTAGACGGCCATCGCCATTTTATAACCCTCTTCCAGGCCAATCACGCCCGCCGCCACCACGGGAAAGCGTGGGTTGCGCGGCCTGGCATCGTTCACCAGCAGGGTGAGGGGCCTCCCCTTTAGCTTGCCTGTACCCACCACAGCGCCAGGGCCTAAGTCCGGCGGGAACTCGTGCTCTCCCACTTGGTTTTCCATGAAAGAATCTTTGTCTACAATGAGGGCCAAGGCCTCTCTCCCCTTGCCAACGAGGCTGTTCTCTTTCATCATCACGCGCGCCCCCTTCGGCGCACTCGCGCCGTTTTTGTGAAGGTTTCATGGCTCATCTCGGGAATGGTCTCGGGCAGCTGGTTGCCATAAAGTGCCCAGAAATCTTGAGCATCGCGAACGCCTATCTCCGCCGCCTTTTCCGCCAAGGCCAGTTGTTCCTCTGCCAAAGCGAGGCTACCAATGGCCCGCCCGGCCTGTAGGTTTTCGTAAGAAAGACTGAGGGCGTACAGCACCTGCCCCCGAAAAGCGCCGATGCTGTCCTCCACCAGCCATTGGCAATCGCCCATGATAGCACGGTGTTTTCCCCCGGTGGTACGGTACACAAGGCCGCGGTCGGAGGCGTCAAACTCCCGCTTTCCCATCACCTCTTCAATCACTTCGGGGCCGGTAAGTCCCAAACGGCCTTGCTGGCTCATGATGATGCTATCGCAGGAGGCGGCCACGAAGCCCATGCCCCCAAAACAGCCCAGCTTACTGCCAATAATGGCGAGAACCGGCACCTTGCCGCGGCAGAGCTGAATTTGCTCCATCACCTCAGCGTGGGCCAGAAGCCCTGCGTTGGCCTCGTGCAGGCGCACACCGCCGGTTTCAAAAGAGATGAGTACGGCGGGCCAGCGGTCTTCCCGGCCAGGGTACTGGAGAGCCAGTTTTTCCTGCAACAGCCGCGCGGCGCGAATGCTGCCAGCCATCTTGGCGCCCCCCACTTCCCCCACAGCGCCGCCCACAAAACGCCCCTCCTGGGAAAGGATAAAAACAGGCCGGTTCCGCACCATGCCAGCGCCGGCCACCAGGCCGTCGTCGAATGCGATGGCCTGGCCCAAAAGCGGTAGGTGTGGGCTTACAAAGCCTTTTTCCGGCCCACAAAATTCGGCGAAGGTGTGTTCATCGGCCAGGCCCATTGCGCGCTGGCGTGCAGTGGCCTCATAAAAACTCAGCGTTTGTAGTTGCCGCCAGTGGCTCATTGTATTCCCTCCTGTGCTTCTAGCAAAGCTTGTTTTAAGCGCAGGGAAACCACAAAGGGCGTGGCGTTGTTGTCGTTGATTTCAATATGCATGCCATCGGCGTGGCTCTCCTGCACAAAGCGGGCCAGCACCTTTTCCCAGACCTCATCAAAACCCCGCACAGGGGTGGTGATGTTCACGGTAACACCACTGTCTGGGGCTGTGCGGCGCAGCAGAATCTCCAAATCGCCCGAGCCCACCACCCCGGTGTGAGACCAATCCCGCGCAAGGGAGGAACTGTGGGAAGCATGGTGTGTTTCAAAATGAAAGTGCATTTCGTGCAGTGCCATATTATTACCTCTCTTTAGGGAGAATGTGGTTTACCAGCCGTGGAACCGCGCGGGTGGGTGGTATAGATTGCCCGACCAGGAAACAAGTTCCCGCACATTCTTGGCGGCCAACATGGAACGGTTGGCCTGGCGAATATCAATGCCCAAATCCTCGGGTGTTTTAACAATGCCGCAGCTGCGCAGCGCCCGCGTGGCGGCGGGGTCAGCCGCAAGGCCAAGGGGAGTGAAACCCGCCACGGCCCGAATGGCCGTCTCACGCTCGGCCAGGCTGGTGCAGCGGTGAAGGTATGCGATGCCCTCTTCGGTAACGATGTGGGTGAGATCGTCTCCATAAATCATCACAGGGGGGATATCCATGCCGCACTCTCTTGCCAACCTAACGGCGTCAAGTTCTTCCACAAATCCAGGTGCCCACTTTTCACGGAAGGTCTCTTGTAGTTGCACCACCAACCGTCGGCCTCTTGGTAAGCCACCGGTGGCATTGGCCTGGGTACCGTCTTCGCGGCCACACTGCATGTACGCGCCGGATGTATGCCGCCGCCCACGTGGGTCGCAGCCCATGTTGGGGGCGCCGCCAAAGCCTGCCACCCTGCCTTCTGTGGCGGTACTGCTGTTGCCAAAGCGGTCAATTTGCAGGGTGCCGCCAATGAACATGTCCACAGCATAGTGGCCCGCCACTTGGCACATGGCCCGGTTGGAGCGTAGGCTGCCATCCGGCCCGGTGAAAAAGATGTCCGGGCGGTTTCGTACATATTCCTCCATGCCCAGTTCTCCCCCAAAGCAGTGGATGGATTGTACCCAGCCGCTTTCTATGGCGGGAATAAGGGTGGGGTGGGGGTTTAGGGCAAAGTGGGTGCAAATTTTTCCACGCAGGCCTAGTTCCTCGCCGTAGGTAGGCAGCAGTAGTTCTATGGCAGCGGTGTCAAAACCGATGCCATGGTTGACGCTCCGCACGCCATATTCCGCATAAATTCCTTTTAGGGCCATCATGGCACGCAGCACCTGAGCATCAGTAATCAGGGCCGGGTCGCGTGTGAAAAGTGGTTCCAGGTAGAAGGGACGAGGGGCGGGAACGATGAAATCCACCCACCCACCAGGGATATCGATGCGGGGTAGCTGGTCCACCACCTCATTCACCTGTGCCACCACAATGCCCTGTTTAAAATGGGTGGCTTCAATGATGGTGGGGGTATCCTCTGTATTGAACCCGGTATAAAGATTACCGTTTGTATCTGCCATGAAGGCGGCTGTGAGGGAGACGCGGGGGCATAAATCGACAAAATACCGGGCGAACAGTTCCAGGTAGGTGTGTATGTTCCCTATTTCCAGCTTTCCCTGACGGATGAATTCGGCCATCCGGCCCGCTTGCGGGCCGGAAAAGGAGAAATCCAATTTTTTTGCAATGCCTTTTTCAAAAATGTCCAGGTGGCTGTCTAGCGTGATGGCCGACTGCACCATGTGCAAGTCATGGATTTTAGAAGAGTCCATTTTACAGAGGCACTCCGAGAGAAAATCGGCCTGTTTCTGGTTGTCACCCTCCACATTCACCATATCAAAAGGCCGTAATATGGCTTCCAGCAAGGCGGTGGTTTGGGTGGCGTCCACAAATTTTGTACCCCCCGTCAGATGCTGGGCGGCTGCCAAACGGGACGCCTTGTCATCTTGCAGGCAGTGCCAGTTGCGTTGTGGTTTTGTCATGCTGTCCTCCCAAAAGCCCTCAGGCTTGCGCGCTTATGTGTTATCTGGTATAACTATACACAAGAATCTTTATATCGTAAAATACATATTTTTTATATTTAAATAACTAAAATGTTATAAGAGGTGTCTGCCATGGATTTGGTTCAGCTAGAGTATTTTCAGGTTTTGGCTCAGCGGGAGCATATGACGCAGGCCGCAGCTCAACTGCACATCGCCCAGCCGGCACTTAGCCGCAGCCTGCGGAATTTGGAGACGGAGCTGGAGCTGCAACTGTTTGACAGACGTGGAAAATCCCTGCGACTGAATGAAAATGGCCGGGTGTTGCTGCGGCACACCCGGCTGGCTTTGCAAGAACTGGAAGACGCGAAGGCGGAACTGTTGGAGCGCCGCGCAGAGGAAAGCAGGCAGGTGAGCATTGGAATGTTTGCTGCCACAAAGCTGCTACCAGATATCATACAGGGTTTCCAGGCCCGGTATCCGGAAATCAACTTGCGTATCAGCCAGCAGCAGGAGGCGGGGGGGAACAGCCCGGAAGAATGCGATGTTTTGGTATATTCCTCGCAAAACCCGGCTGAAAAACCCGGCGAGGTGAGTTTGCTAAAAGAAGAAATCTGCTTGGCAATGCCCGCTGGGCATCCATTGGCGCAAAACCAAACTCTTGCATTGCATCAGGCGGCAGGGCAACCCTTCATCTGCCTCTATAAAGGCAAGGGCCTACGGGTGCTCACCGATGAATTCTGCCGTCAGGCGGGTTTTGTGCCCCATGTAGTGCTGGAAAGTGACAGCCCAGCCACCGTGCGGGATTTGATTGCACTGGGAGTGGGCTTTGCCTTTGTGCCCAAAATAACCTGGAGTGGTATGGAAGAAAACCCCGATGTAGTGTTGGCAAATTTACAAAGCCCTGCCTGCCTAAGGTATATTAACATGGCGTGGAACCAGCGGCGGATGTCCACCCGGGCCCTACTTGCCTTACGCAGCTATCTACAGGAATTTTTTGCCAGGTTGGGGTCTCTGGTGTAGTGCCTTTCTCATGTTTTACCATTATCGGCATAAAGGCAAAGCACTGCTTCGAAAGCTGACAACGCACATAATTCATTGGCACAATGGCAAAAAGAACATAGTTGGTGAAAATTTGAAGAGAATATGGAAACAGATGAATCTAACGCAGAAAGAATTGACCACACGCGTACAGCTAAAAGGTGTGGATAGGGAACGTTTAACCATGGGCAGGATAAAAATGGAACAAGATTTGTAACAGATTATGAATTGCAGGCAATCAAGGAAGCTTTGGGTGTGAGTTTGCCGATTTTTTTAAAGATATTCGTTTGTAAAAGATGCTTTGAGGAATTATATCCATAAGAATCACAAGCCGAAATACAAAAAATATGTAAAAGTGTATTTTATTGCGGATTTCGAACATATTGCTTGTTCAAAAGGCAATACAAATATTCGGAAACCCCCGCCGGTGTATGCGAAACACCGGCGGGGGTTTATGATTGCAGGAGAAAGCATGGGAGAAAGTTGAAAAAAGAGAAGAGCCAGACTTCGTGCCGGAATTCACACGGCTACCGGTATTTTATTTCTTTTCCGAAGAATTGCTGGACGCAAGCCTTTTTTCAGCTTTCTCATTAACCCACATACAATATGGGAGAGCCATATTCTTGCTGGTATCACGCACTGCCCACTGTATTTCTTAGCAAGGCGGATGCCCGGTTGGCTCGCCTGTGTACCAATCGGGTGATTCGGCATGTCAGGAGGCACTGAATGCTGTAAAAAAGCGGAGGAGGTTTTCGGTTGTGAGGGCTAGATCCTGGCGGCAACGGGTGCGTGCCTCAGAAAAGGGAAGCGCCACACGGTTTATGCTGAACACACCTGAAAGCCCCTGTGCATAAGCGGGCTCAATATGATCGCCGATATCACCCACCAGGGCAACCACAGGCACATGGAACATTTGGGCACGGCGCGCCACGCCCATCACCACCTTGCCGCGCAGGCTTTGCCCATCCATTTTCCCCTCCCCGGTGAGTACCAAGCTGGTTCCGGGCAATAGATCTTCAAAATGTACCAAATCCAGTACCGTTTCAATGCCCATTTGTAGATGTGCACCCAGAAACGCGGCCATACCCCCGCCCATTCCCCCGGCGGCGCCTGCGCCAGGCATCCTGGCGATATCTTTCCCCATCTGGCTGTGAACAAGCTGAGCCACAGCGCGAAGTTGGTCATCTAGCATGTGTACCATGGAGGGGCCGGCACCTTTTTGTGGCGCAAAAACATGGGCTGCTCCTAGTGGGCCATACAAAGGGTTATCTATATCGCACATCACGGTGATTTCCGCCTGTGCCAAAGCGGTATTCAGCCCTGTGGGGTCGATGCGATGTATTTCAGAGAGTGTTTCACCAACAGGGACAAATTTCTGGTTCTGTGCGTTAGTAAAAACGATGCCCATGGCGGCGGCGGCGCCTGCGCCAAAATCGTTGGTAGCGCTTCCCCCCAAGCACAGAATGATTTTACGGCAACCGGATTCAGCAGCGTGTAACATCATCTGGCCTACACCGTAACTGGTGGTTTTGGCAGGGTTTGTCCTCCCATCAACCAGAGGGAGCCCGGCACAGGCAGCCATTTCCACCACGGCGGTTTTGCCATCTGCCAACAGTCCATAGTCAGCTTTCATCCTTTCTGTATAGGGCCCTTGCACCCAAACGGTTTGTCTCCGCCCGCCCAGTGCGGCTAAAAATGCCTCAACACTGCCTTCGCCCCCGTCGGCCACCGGAAGGCAGATCACCTCGGCCGGTGGCAAAACATGGTGAATGGCCTCCTCCATAATGCGGCAAACCTCTACGGAGCACATGGTGCCCTTGAAGGAATCTGGAACCAAAAGGAATTTATGCATGTCGTCTCCTGCGTTGCATTGCAGCTAGAATTACTGGCCACAAAAGGTGCTACGAAAACGCTCGCAATAGTATTGTACATTCTCCCAAATGGCATCCGGGGGGATTCGATGATCTGGGCAGGGGAGATATCCACCCAGTTCGACCAAAGGTTTTAGCCGTTCTATTTCGGTATCGATGGCGGCGCGGTCTTTTCCAAAAATACTTTTGTCCACACCGCCCACTCCCCGCAACGCTTTTCCATATTCCTGCCGCCAAGGAAGAATGCTGGCGTTCCAGTTGCCTTGCTCTATGGGGAACATGGTGTTGACGCCATGTTTTAGCCAAATGGGTACCAAAGTGTCTGTTTTTCCGTCGCAGTCCAGCGAGACCGTATCGATTCCATGCTCCCCCAAAAGTCTGCCGATTGTCTCATAGTGGGGTCCAGCTACCATATCAAGCACTTCTGGTAATACCAAGGTGCCATCATTGCCACAGATGTCCTCCCAGAAAAGAGCATAATCAAAGTGGCCCAGGGCTAGAAAGTTTTGGGTTTGCCGGTACATCTGTTCACCCAATGTATTTACCATATCGGTAAATAGAGCGGGGTCATCATACCAAAGAAAGCAGAAATTCTCTAGCCCCAGCCAGTTGCGCAAGCGCCCCACCAACGACCCACAAAACAAGCCCGCGGGGACACCCAGGGTTTCACAGCGGTTCAAATAACGTGTCAAGAAGGCCTGGTCAATCACCTCAGCACCATATTGAAGGCGTGGCAAATAGTGTGTTTCCCAGCTTTTCCTATCAACCAAAGTGTGCCCAGCGTCTTTGGGGATAGAGGCAATTTCGGGATGTGTCAGTACCAGGTTTCCCTCGATATCTCGCTGCAGTTGCTTCCCATCCCCTAGCACTTCAAGAATTTGGGAATCAAAAAGGGGTTCCAACAAATACTGCCCCATTCCGGCCAAAGAATTCCAGTTAAAATCAAACCCCAAGGCGGTTGTAATATCATCGTACTCAAAATCATACATCGGGCGGTCCAGCACTTGCTGAGGCTTTATATGCCCCTCATCGCGCCAGCGCCGCAGGGTCTGTGTCCAAAAACCAAACCCCACCACGGGGAGGGATTCATATGGTTCGTACCGCATTACAGCATGGAAATTTTCTCTCACTGTCACAAAGCGTACCCCCTTATCGATTTGGGCCAATTATAAGGAACAAAAACGTTTTCGTCAACCCAAGACGGATTCTTTCCAGAGTGTTTGTAGGGGTGAACAAATTTTTATGTGTAATCTGTACATATTGGGAAAAACTGGCACTTGATTGTTTATCCGGGGTCATATACTATAAGAATAAAACGTTTTAGGCCGGTATGGCCGGAAAGGGGAGAGCATGGCCTCCATACGGGAAGTGGCAAAAAGGGCCGGGGTAAGCATCACCACTGTGTCCAAAGCCCTGAATAACTATGTGGATGTAAACCCGGATACCCGCCAGCGTGTGTTGGATATCTGCCGTCAAATGGATTATAAGCCAAACCCTTCCGCCAGAAATTTGGCCTCAAAACGTTCAAAAAATATTTCTCTCCTCATCTCTGACATCAAAGAGACCGACTCCAACGGCAATATCATTTTTCGCCTGCTTGTGGGTGCACAAAACGCGTGCAGCAAACGCGGGTATGAGTTATCTATTATTTTTACCGACGTTGAAAAGCAGCGTCGCAAACCTTTTCGGGAACTGTGCCAAGAGCGTAACCTGTGTGGTGCCATTTTGTATGGCCTGAAAATAACGGACCAGTACTATCAAGAGCTTGCCCATCAGGAAACCCCCTGCGTGGCCATTGATGTGGAGAGTGACATTGAGGGTGTTGTGGCGGTTTCCACCGATAACCGCGCGGCGGTAACGGAGATTGTAAACTTGCTACACAGCCGTGGACACCGGCGCATAGCCATGGTAAACGGGGCAAGGGATGCGCGTATTAGCTATGTGCGTGAGGAGGGGTTCCGGCAGGCGATGGAGCAGTTGGGCCTGCCCGTAGAAGAGGGGATGGTGCGATACGCGAATTTTTTTGAAAAGGACGCCTTCAACGAGACCCATGTGTTGATACATGAGCACCCTAAAACCGAGGCGATTTTTGCCGCATCGGATTTGATGGCCATGGGCGTGATGCGTGCGGCACGGAAATTGGGGCGCTCCATTCCGGCGGATTTGGCCGTGGCGGGCTTTGATGGAATTCAGGTGGGGGAGTTCATTGCGCCCCCGCTTACCACGGTATACCAAAATTTCAAAACCATGGGCAAAACGGCCGCCAATGCCGTGATGGATATGGCGGAAGGCAAAACAAGTTCTAGCCTTATCTATGTGCCGCACGAGCTATTGGTTCGAAAAAGCGTGTGAAAAACTGCCAAAAGCGGGCGTAAAGGTTTGTGATAAATGGCAGTTTACAAAGGGGAAGAGCCTGGGCTATAATACAGTTACGAAAACATTTTCGAAAAAAGAAATATCGGTTTCATGGATAACGGTATATTTTTTTGCAATATAACGAAAACGTTTTTGTAATTGTAATTTGTGCTTGTGTCCGTTTGCTACACGCACGCGAAGAAAGAAGAAATGGCTAAAAACAATTGGGAGGTAGAAAATGAAAAAAGTACTGGCACTGATGATGAGTTTGGCAATAGGTGTTAGCTTGCTTGCGGCTTGTGGCACAAGCGCCTCTGGCAGCGGTGCGGCTGCCGCCCCGGCAGAAAGTGGGGGAGCTAGTGCGCCCGCGGCTTCTGCAAATGGTGCCACAGTGGAAATTCAAATTCTGCATGGCCAACCGGAAGAGGAACGCGTGACGGCGATTCAGAGTATTATTGATGGCTTTATGGCGGAAAACCCTGGTATTACGGTAACGCAGTTGCCCACGCCGGAAGAGGGCTTTTGGACCAAAATTACCACCCAGATTAGCTCGGGCCAACTGCCGGCGCTTGTGGAGGGTGGCGTGGACCAGTTGCGTATGATGAATGCCGAAGAAGCGATCGATACGGCGGCTGTAACCGAGGCCATCGAACTGGCCGGCAAAGACCGTTTTTTCACCGGTGCGCTGGAAATGGCGAAAGCGCCGGGCGTGGATGAATACCTAGGAATGCCGGTGTCTGGCTGGGTGAGCGGAATTTGGTACCGGAAATCCCTGTTCGAGGAAAATAATTTGGAACCGCCTACAACTTGGGAAAATATCGTAAAGGCGGCAGAAACATTGAACGACCCTGCCAATAAGTTCTACGGCATTATGTTCCCCACAGAAGAATCGGATTTTACAGAGCAGATGTTCAATAACTTTGCCCACTCAAACAACGTTCAAATATTCGATGCTGAAGGCAACGCCAACTTCAATACGCCTGAAGTAAAAGAAGTTTTGGAACTGTACAAAGACATGTACCAATACACCATGCCTGGCTCCAATGGTGTGGAGCAGGTGAAGGATGCGATGGTGGGCGGCCATACAGCCATGGCCATGTATTCTACCTATATTATGGGCGCTTTGAATGATGCTGGTATGGCGGAAGATATAGGGTTTGCCATCCCGGAAAAAGAATCTGACGGTGCATTTGGGATGACTTCCACCATGACCATTTCCAGCATGATTGACGAACAGCAGCGCGAAGCGGCCATCAAGTTTTTGGCCTACATGGCCAGCGCAGATGCCAATATCACCTGGTGCCACATGGCGGCTGGCGGCTCTAACCCCGTGCTGCGTGATGTGGCCAGCGACCCGGCCTACATGGAAAATGATGTTCTGAAAGCCTTTGGAGAGACGGCGGAGACTGTGCCCCTGGCCTTTGAGGAACTAAAGATGCTGGGCGTGCAAGACGGCGAGGTAAACCCCGCTATGGGTAATATTTCAGCCAAATTCATTATCCCCAGGTGCATCAACCAAATTCTGGTACAAGGGGCGGATATAGACGCCCAGATGGAAATTTGCCAGCAGGAAATGCAGGCAGAGGTGGACGCGCTGGGCTAATAATCTAACTGCGGACGAATGGGGCTGCTGGCGATCGATTCCCTTGAATCGTTGTACAGCAGCCCCTTTTTACAGAAGTTTTTTGGCTAAGCATTACAAAGGAGGTGGGCCGTGAATACGCAGCCCGAATTCAAAAAGCGCAGAGGGTCACTCAAAAAGGCAGAGACACGGCTGGGCATTCTGCTGCTGTTGCCTACCGCTATCCTCATTGCCGGGGTGATTATTTACCCTATTATTTACAATTTCGTCATGAGCTTCCACAAGGTGGCCATGAACCCCAACCGTCCAAATATTTTCATTGGTTTTTCTAACTACGCAAAATTGTTTAGCGACCAAACCTTTTATACATCCCTGCTTACCACCATTTTATATGTACTGGTTACCGTGGCGGGCTCCACCGTGGCGGGTTTGCTGGTAGCGCTGCTGATGAATAAGGCATTTAAGGGCAGACGCATTGCACGTAGCCTGATTTTATTGCCCTACGTGGCGCCCATGGTGGCACTGGTATACGTGTGGCAGTATATGTTCAATGGGCTATATGGGGTGATGAACTACCTGACGGTGGATGTGTTCCACATATTTGCCGAAAATCCCATGTGGTTTGACCATAAGGTGTTTTCTTTCCTGCTGGTTACGTTGTTTGATATCTGGCGGGTATTCCCCTATAGCTTTTTGATGATTTTGGCGGCGCTTCAATCTATAGATGCCAGCTTATATGAGGCGGCTGATGTGGATGGCGCAAGCGCTTGGCGGAAATTTTGGGCCATTACCTTCCCGGAAATTCTGCCTTCAGTAGCAGCCATTGTTACACTGCGTACCATTTGGAATTTCTATAAATTTGACGATGTGTTTTTGTTTACCAAAAACGTGCCGGTGCTGGGCGTTTACCTGTACAATGCCGCGTTTGCCACCCACGATATTGGGCGGGCAGCCGCCATCACCATTGTGCTGTTTGTTATTGTGTTTACCTTTGTGGTGCTGTTTGGAAGGAAGGTGATTCGGCGGTGAGCAAACATAAGAAGGTTTTGCGAATGGCGGTGCGTTATCTGCTTGTTGTGCTGGTGCTTATGCTGGTGCTTTTCCCCTTTTACAGCATGCTAACAACGGCACTGAAAACCACCCAAGGGGCGGTGGCCTACCCGCCGGAAATTGTGCCCAAGGAGTTTACCTTGCAGCACTTCCGCGATGTGCTGAACCCGGAGATTTTTCCGTTTTGGCGATACTTTTTCAATAGTTTTAAAATTGCTTTTGCCACGGCCAGCATTGCGGTGGTAATAGGGGGGATGGGGGCCTACAGCTTGGCACGTCTCACCTTTCCTGGGCGTATTGTGTTTAAAGAAGCCACCCTTATTGTATATATGTTTTCCGGTATTTTGCTTGTGGTACCGCTGTTCCGTATTCTTAGCGCCATTGGCCTAAATGATAATATGTGGGCGGTGGTGCTGGCGAACTTGGTCTCTACGTTGCCGGCGGCTATTTATATGCTCAGTGGGTATTTTGCCACCATCCCCTACTCTTTGGAAGAGGCCGCTATGATAGATGGGCTGACACGGGTGCAGGTGATTTACAAAATCATTGCGCCGCTCTCGGTACCGGCTATCTCTTCCGCCTTTATTTACGTGTTCATGATTGCCTGGAATGACTTTTTGTTCTCCTTCACCTTCCTTACTTCGCCGGCAAAGTTTACCCTGGCCATTGGCTTGCGACAGTTATTTGGCTCTATGGACTATGTGTGGGGCCGTATGATGGCCGCGTCTTTCCTCACAGCCATTCCGGTTATCATTATGTTCTCCGCCGTGGAAAAATTCATTGCGGGTGGCCTGACGGCGGGGGGAGAAAAAGGATGAGCAAAGCCGAAAACATACTGGCCGATGTGCGGCTGCCCTTTATTAGCAGGCATGCTCAGATAGATATTGAACTGCGGCAGAGCCTGGAAGAAGGGCGGGACTTGCGCGCCTATGAGACCGAAATAGCCAAGGTGAGAGCGATGCCAAAGGGCGATGCACAGGCGGAAGAGGCGGCACTTTTGCTTTGCTGTGCACTGGAAAAGGCCCCTAGGCAAGAGGGTTATGCCTATGACGAACCGGAAACGATAGAGGAAATTCTGGCACTGTTCCCACCGCCGGAAAAGCCAGTTCCAATTTCCAAACAAGTGCTGGAAGATAAAATTTTAGGCGCTTGGCTGGGCCGGGCGGCAGGCTGTTTGTTGGGACAACCGGTGGAAGGTTGGATGCGGGAGCGTATACAGGGCTTTGCAAAGGACACCGGGAATTATCCCATAGAGAGGTATTTTTCTTCGGATGTGCCGCCGGCGCTACGCGAGAGGTACGCGGTTACAGATTTTCCCGGTGCCTATGGGAACCAGAAAATTAGCTGGTTGAACAATATTGAGGGTATGCCCGAGGATGACGACACCAATTACACCGTACTGGGGCTGTATATCCTGGAAAAATATGGCCGTGACTTTACGGCGATGGACGTGGCCGAAGCGCTGGTGACAAACATACCGCTGTTCCTCACGCATACAGCGGAGCGCATGGCGTATAAAAATATAGCAAATGGTATTTTACCGCCGCGCTGCGCAAGCTACGGCAACCCTTACCGTGAGTGGCTGGGTGGCCAAATTCGCGTGGATAGCTATGCCTATGTGAACCCGGGCAAGCCCTGGCGGGCCGCCGAGATGGCCCTGCGGGACGCCTGCGTCACACACACGAAAAATGGGCTCTATGCCTCTGCCTTCTGTGCGGCCCTCATTGCAGTGGCAGCAAAGTGCCAAACAGCCAGGCAGGCCATTGATTTGGCGCTTTCTTACATACCGCCCCGTTCGCGGCTGCGCCTGGCGTTGGAAGAATTTTTGGCCTTGTACGAAGAAGCACCCAATGCCGAAAAAATGATGGACTGGGTACACCAAAAATACAACGAGGCCGACCGACACGACTGGTGCCATGTAATTCCCAATGACATGATTATCTGCTTGGCCCTGCTTTGTGCAAAAGAGGATTTTACCCGCCTGATTGGCCTATGCGTGGAGGCTGGCTTTGATACCGACTGTAATGCGGCCACAGCGGGCAGTGTGTTTGGCATGATGTACGGGGCAAATGCCATCGGACGGCAGTGGATAGAACCGCTTGGGGGCGCGGTGCTCTCCCGTGTGGGATATGGTGGGCGCACCCCCTTTGCAGAGCTGGTTCGCCGGACAGTGGCGCTGGCAGAAGCCGAAGAGTGAAAAAATATAGGAGATGACAACATGCCCAAAATGTTAATTGCTACCCAACCCTTGGAGGCTGCCTTTCGGGAGTATACAGACCCTCCCCTTAAAAACGACGAGGTTTTGTGTAAGGTGTTGTATGCTGCACCGAAACATGGCACCGAAGCCACCGAGTTTAGCGGGAAAAGCGTGCACTTTGCAGAGCGTTACGACGCAGAATGGCAACTGTTTGTACCGCGTGAAAAGAACGAAAAGCCAGACACTGTTTTTGGTGAATGGAACCTGGGTAACCAGTGGGTGGGCGAAGTGGTGCAAGCGGGTTCTGCCGTTACCGATTTTCGCATAGGCGACCTGATTAGTTCATACGGCGGGATACGTGAGACGCACATCATAAAAGCGGTGGATAATTTCCGCTGCCGCAAGCTAAACGATGTGAAAAACTGGAAAAACGCGCTGTGTTATGACCCCGCCCAATATGCGCTGGGTGGTGTGCGAGACGGTAACGTGCGCCCGGGTGATGCCGTGGCGGTGTATGGCATGGGCGCCATTGGGCAGTTGGCGGCCCAAATGTGTGTGAAGCTGGGGGCAAGTTTGGTTGCCGTGATAGACCCCATAGCCCACCGCGGTGACATCGCCTTAAAAAATGGGGCCCATGTGGCGCTTGACCCTAGCAACTGTGACGTGGGTTTGGAATTGAAAAAACTGACGGATAAACGCGGTGTGGACGTAGTGATAGAAACCAGTGGGCACGAGACAGCTCTGCAGAGTGCCTTACGTGGGCTGGCAATGGGGGGTACCATATCTTTTGTGGCGTTTGCCAAACCCTTCACACGCCTTGAGCTAGGGCGCGAAGCCCATTTCAACAACGCGAATTTGGTGTTCTCCCGCGCCAGCTCGGAACCGCTACGCGATTTTCCCCGTTGGAACCGCCGCCGGATAGAGGATGTGTGCTGGGAGATGCTGACGAACGGCCACCTGAACTGTGAGGATTTGATTTGGCCGGTGGTTTCCTTTGCCGAAGCCGAGGAGGCGTATGTAAAATATCTGGTCCGCGAGCCCCAGCTTTCCATCAAACTTGGCATACAATTTTAACGGAGGTATATGGTATGGTGCGCCTGGCAACCCAAGATAAACCCTTTTTCCCGGCTGAATATAGTGCAAAGCTGAGAATGGTGAAAGATTTTGGCTTCGATGGCTTTGAGGCCGACGGCGGCATGCTGCTGAACGACTTTGACAAACTGAAACAAGCGGTTCAAGAAACCGGTGTGCCCATCACCTCGGTGTGTGGCGGCTACCGTGGCTGGATTGGTGATTTCTGCGACTACCGCCGCCGGGTGGGGCTGGAAGACATCCGGGTGATTTTGGAGCGCGCAGGAGAACTGGGCGCCAAGGGAATTGTGGTTCCGGCTGCCTGGGGCATGTTTTCGCTGCGCCTGCCCCCCATGACACCGCCCCGCCCTGCCGAGGAAGATGAAGCGGTGTTGCTGGATTCTTTGAGCCAACTGCAACAGGTGTGCCAGGCCAGTGGCACCACGGTTTTGTTGGAACCGCTGAACCGCTATGAAGACCACATGCTGAACACCCTGGAGGCGGCCGGCAAGCTGATTCAAAAAGGTGGTTTTTCCCATGTGAAGATTATGGCAGATTTCTTTCACATGAACATTGAGGAACCGGATATTGCCAAAAGCCTGCATGTGTGGAAAGATTTGGTGGACCATGTGCACATTGCCGATAGCCATCGCTTCCAGCCGGGCCACGGCCACACCGACTTTGTAAGTGGCTTTAGCGCGCTACGCGAAATTGGCTTTGCGGGAACCATGGCCTTTGAGTGCCGCGTTTTGGGCGATGATCAAGAGGGGCTGTACCGGCAATCCGTTACCTATATCCGGGAGTGCATGCAAAAGGCGGGCCTAAGGTGAGTATCCGGGTAACGGTGTGGAATGAAAACCGGGTGAAACCCACTACGCAAAAAATGTACGAGATCTACCCCGGGGGCTTGCATATGGCGCTGGCAGAACTTTTTGAGGCCGAGGGCTATGCGGTACATACGGCTACCTTGGACCAACCCGAACACGGCTTGAGTGAGGCCGTGCTGGAAGCCACAGATGTGCTGGTATATTGGGCGCATCTGGCCCACGATGAACTGAGCGACGAGGTGGCAGAGCGTATCTGCCGCCATGTGAACAACGGCATGGGGTATATTCCCCTACATTCTGCCCATTTGGCAAAACCCTTTCGGCAGTTGATGGGCACCAGTTGCACCCTAAGCTGGCGTGAAGCCAGCGACCAAGAGCTTTTGTGGTGCGTGGCGCCGGGGCATCCCATCGCCAAAGGGGTAGAGCCGTGTGTAGAGCTTGCATGCGAAGAGATGTATGGCGAATACTTCGATATTCCCGCCCCAGAGGAACTGGTCTATCTGGGTTGGTTTTCGGGCGGGGAGGTATTTCGCAGCGGGGTGTGCTACCGCCGCGGGCAAGGGCGTATTTTCTATTTTCAGCCCGGGCATGAGACCTGCGCCACGTTCCAGCGTCCCGCTATCAGGCGCATATTGGCAAATGCTGTACAATGGGCCTGCCCGGTAGCGCGCGGCCAGGATGCGCGGGCTTGCCGGCATGTGGCCCAGCCACCAATTGAAAAACAGGGGAATTGATGATGAACGGACTGATGGAGAAGGCCCTTCAACTAGCAGAAACCGTGTACCAGGGTGAAACCCTGGCCCAGGCCATGCAGGTATTGCAGCGTATAGCCAAGGAGTGGCTGCCCAAGGGGAAGCCTTGTACCAGGCCGCTAAGCAGCCGGGATGTAATGCTGATTGCCTATGGCGATTCCCTTGTTTCCCCGCAGGATAAAGCGCTGCATGTGTTGGATACCTTTGTGCAGCAATATTGCCAGGGCGCTATTTCCAATATTCACCTGCTGCCTATTTTTCCCTATACTTCGGACGATGGATTCTCGGTGGCGGACTATGCCCAGGTGGACGAAAACCTAGGGGGCTGGAACGATGTGGAGGAAATGGCCGAGCATTTCGGGGTGATGTTGGATGCGGTGGTGAACCACACCTCACAGGCGCATCCCTGGTTCCAAAAATGCTTGGCGGGGCAAGCCCCGTACACAGAGTACTATCTGGAGTGCGACCCAGCCAAAGATTACACAAGGGTAGTACGCCCCCGCGCTTTGCCCCTTCTCACCTCTTTTGTGACCAAAGGTGGCAAAAAATGGTACTGGACCACGTTCTCGGAGGATCAAGTGGATTTAAACTACGGCTGCCCGCTGGTGCTGGGGGAGGTACTTGAAATTTTGCTACATTACGCCGCGCGGGGCGCCAGGTTTATCCGGCTGGATGCCGTGGGTTTTATCTGGAAACAACTGGGGACCAGTTGCATGCATCTGCCGCAGGCCCATGCCATTGTAAAGCTGATGCGTCTTTTTATGGATGCTGTTTTTCCCGGCACCATTCTCATCACAGAAACCAATGTGCCCCATATGGAAAACATCAGCTATTTTGGTGGAGGGGATGAAGCACAGCTTGTCTATCAGTTTCCGCTTCCTGTTCTGGGCCTGCACACCATGCTTACCCAAAACAGCGAAAAACTTACGGCTTGGGCGCAGTCTCTGGCGGAAACACCTCTGCCCGCAGGCTGTACCTATTTCAACTTCCTGGCTTCGCACGATGGGGTGGGCATGCGCCCAGCCGAGGGCTTGCTGAGTGTGAGTGAGCAAAAACACCTGGTGGATACCGTTTTACAAAATGGTGGCCGTGTAAGCTACCGCCAGAACAGCGATGGTAGCCAAACACCCTATGAACTGAATATCAGCTATATTGATGCTCTAACGGAAAAAGATGAGATGGATGATGAGACCCTCTGTGCGCGGTTCTTGGCGGTGCAAGCCATCATGCTTTCCCTGCAAGGGATGCCGGGTATTTATTACCACAGTCTTCTGGGTTCCCGTAGCTGGCAGGCCGGGGTACAGGAATCGGGCATCAACAGGCGCATTAACCGTGAAAAGTTACAGGTGAACTTACTCAGGGAGCAGTTGCAAGCGTCGGATAGCCTTCGTCAGCGCGTATTTTCGGCCTACTGCCGCCTGCTGCAAACCCGTGCAGGCTGCAAAGCCTTTTCCCCCATGGTGCCCCAGGAAGTAAAAACCTATGGGCCGGAATTCTTTGTGGTGCTACGCCGCTGTGAGGAAAGTGGCCAGGCGGTGCTGGCAGTCGTGAATGTAACCAACACACAGCGTCTTTTCCCCTGTGCGCTACAAGGGGTGGATTTATTAGAGAAGACAACGGGCGAAAGCGCGCGGCTATTTGCCCCCTATCAAGTACGATGGATGGCAACAGGAGGGGTACAATGAATAAAAAACTGCGTGTTTGCGTGGTGGGTGCGGGTAACGAGGCGGTGGGGCAGCATATCCCCAGTTTTTTGGAGTGCGCGGAAACGGCAGAGTTGGCGGCGGTATGTGATGTGAACCCAGAAGCCGCCAAAGCGGCGGCTGAACGCTTTGAGTTGCATGGCTGGTACACCTGCCATCAGGAAATGTTGGAAAAAGAAAAACCAGATTTGGTAAGCGTGTGTGTACCAAACCGCTATCACGCGGGAATTGCCATAGATGCGCTTCATGCAGGGTGCCATGTTCTGTGTGAAAAACCCCCGGCCATGAATGCACTTGAGGCGGCGGAGATGCAGGATGCAGCCAAGCGCGCGGGCCGTTTTTTGAGTTTTAACCTACACTGGCGGCTGGCCCCAGAAACCCAAGCGGTGAAGCAAATGGTAGACCGCGGCGCTTTTGGAGAAATATATTATGGCCGCGCCCAGGCGTTGCGGCGGCGGGGCATTCCGGGCTGGGGCAATTTTACAAACAAAGAAATGCAAGGTGGCGGCGCACTGATTGATATTGGGGTGCATATGCTGGACGCCGCGCTCTATCTTATGGGTTATCCACGTGTTTCTTATGTCTCGGCCTCCTCTTCCAGCCGTATTGGCCGCCGTGGCGGCGTAGGGTTGATGGGGTGTTGGAACCCGGAGGCATTCACGGTGGAAGATGGATTGTTTGGGTCTATCCATTTTGTGGGTGGCGGTATGTTGGTGGTGGAGGCGGCCTTTGCACTGAATGTGGGTTTCAAGCAGAAGTTGAATGTGGAATTGTTTGGAAATTTAGCGGGTGCATCGGTGTTTGAGCGGCAAGTTTTTAGCGAGAGCGAGGGAAGCTTGCTAGACAGTAGCTTGCCTTTCCTGCCTGAAACCAATACCCGCCGTGCCTGTATTGCGCAGTTTGTGCGTAGCTGTATGGAGCGGGATGCGCCACTGGTAAGCGCAGAAGAGGGCACGCGGCTGATGCAGGTGATAGACGGGCTATATCTTTCCGCCGCCGAAAACAGGCCGGTGCCAATAGACGGGGAGGACAAGCCATGCTGAATTATACCTGTGGAGACGGTGAGATGCAAAACTGGGTTCTTGCCGAAGAAAGTTTTGACCAGGAGCACCAGGGAAAATGTGAAAGTGTGATGCACCTGGCCAACGGATATGTAGGCATTCGTTCCGCTTTCGAAGAAAATTACCCTGGTCAAACGCGGGGGATGTTTGTGGCGGGCAGCTTTAACCGCCTACCTGGTGAAGTGGTGGAATTGCCCAATGCCGCCGATGGCTGTGCCATGGAGATAGGGTTGGATGGAGAGCGTTTCTCCCAAAGCAGTGGCACAGTGGAACACTATTCTCGCAGGCTGAACCTGCGCACAGGAGAGCTTTTGCGGGAATTGCAATGGACTTCGCCCAAAAAACGTAGATACCGCCTGGAATTTAGGCGTTTTGTCTCTTGGGAAGAACCGCAGCTCTATGCGCAGCAGGTGACTATTGTCTCTCTGGATGGGCCGGTGGTCATCGAACTGAAAACGGGCATCAATGCGCGTGTTACCAACAGTGGGGCGCAGCATTTTTGCGAGGGCACCAAACGGGTTTTAGAAGA
This sequence comes from uncultured Oscillospiraceae bacterium, assembly GCA_964472465.1. Lineage (GTDB taxonomy): Bacteria > Bacillota > Clostridia > Oscillospirales > Ruminococcaceae > JAAYCI01. Next base: position 25,700 of record CAYYLW010000002.1, read on the forward strand.
TGAGGTATTGTATCTTACCCAGCAAACCAGCGAGAGCCAATTTTGGTTTGAGCACGCCTGCCTGTGTAAGGCAGATGACCCAAAGGTGAAAAACACCTTTTATATGGAGCGTCGCCATCTCTATCAAACCATAGAAGGCCAGGCTGCCCGGCAGGAACCCTGGATAGTGCAAAAGTTCTCATCGGTAGAGGTGCTGGCCACAGCACCGGCCGCTGAGGAGGACAGGATGGTGCAAACGGTAAAGCGGCTGCAAAATTGGGCAGGCAGAGGCTACAAAGCTTTGTTCAGGGCCAGCGCCCAGGCCTTGGCGCGGCGGTGGAACCAGCAAGATATTCGCGTGGATACCGATACGGCTGGCTTGCAATTGGCCATACGCTATGCACAGTATTCCCTAATGGCTGCCATGCCACCCAACAAAGAAAGTTCCATTGCGGCCAAAGGCCTCAGTGGAGAGGGCTATAAAGGCCATGTGTTTTGGGATACCGAAGTATTTATGCTGCCCTATTTTCTGCATACCTGCCCACAGCAGGCTCGCCTTTTGCTGGAATATCGCATAGTCCGTATTGACCAGGCCATGGAAAACGCGTCCAATCGAGGATATCGTGGCATTATGTTCCCCTGGGAAAGCGCCATAACCGGGCAGGAGGAAACGCCCCGTTTTGCCAATATAGATATATCCACAGGGGCGGCCATGCCAGTTTGGGCTGGCGAAAAAGAACACCATATCACAGCGGATGTGGCTTTTGCCGTGTGGAACTACTGGCGCTCCACCGGGGATGACGCGCTGATACAGCAGGGGGGGGCTTTGCTGCTGGTGGGCTGTGCCCTATTTTGGTGTAGCCGCGCCACCTGGATGCCCGAAAAAGGCCGCTTTGAGATTTTGGATGTGGTGGGCCCGGACGAATATACCGAGCATGTGAATAACAACGCCTATACCAATTATATGGCTTGGCAGGTGGGGAAATATGCGCTGGCTGTGTGGGAGATGCTCCCCGAGGATTTGAAAAAAGAGATTGCAGCGCGTTTGAAAGAAAAAAATGTGCCAGGCATATTGGAACACTTCTGTGAAAAATTATACCTTCCCCTGCCCGGCGAAGAGGGTGTGCTACCGCAGGATGATAGCTTTTTGGGCAAAAAGGTGATTGATATCACCCCCTACAAACAGCACCATGTGAAACAGATGATATTGAAAGACTATAGCCGGCACCAGGTGGACAATATGCAGGTGCTGAAGCAGGCTGATGCCATCATGCTGATGGCCCTATACCCTCGCCTGTTTTCTGCCGAGATTCAAAGTGCAAGCTGGGACTATTATGAGCCCAAAACCATCCATGATTCCTCCCTAAGCCATGCGGTATATGCGCTGGTGGCCTGCCAATTTGGCCAGGCGGAGAAAGCCTACGAGAGCTTTTTACAGGCAATGCAGATTGACCTTGGGCCAAACCCCTGTTCGTCAGATTTGGGTACGCACACAGCTTCTATGAGTGGAATTTGGATGGATATAGTACAGGGTTTTGCCGGGCTGCGCCGCGCGGGGGATAGCCTTAGCATTTCCCCTTGCCTGCCCAAAGCAATCCGAAGCATTGAACTGGAATTTGTCTTCCACGCCCGCCGTTACCATTTGCTGGTGAACCAGCAGGGCGTACAATTGGACTGCCAGGATAGCGAAGAGACAGAAGTGCTGGTTTTCGGAGAGAGCCACAGGTTTAGCGGCCGCCTTTTGTTGCCACTGGGGCCGCGGGCAGAGCCAGCTTAGGCAGAATGAAGCAGAGGGAAGTGACTATGCGGATACAAGCGGTGATCTTTGATTTGGACGGGGTACTGTGCCATACAGATCGATACCACTATTTGGCATGGAAGGTGGTGGCGGAGCAAGAGGGGATTCCGTTCACAGAAACGGACAACCACCGCCTGCGCGGTGTCTCACGTATGGAAAGCCTGGACATCATTTTGGAAAAAGCAGGCCGGGGGTATACCGGCGAAGAAAAACAGGCGCTGGCGGAGAGAAAAAACGAGAGGTATAAAGAATACCTGGCAGAGATTGGCCCCGCCGATTTGGTCTTAGGGGCGAGAGAAACCATACAACAGTTGAGAGCGGAGGCCCTTTTGCTTGCAATAGGATCCTCCAGTAAAAACGCGGGTTTTATTTTGAAACAACTGGATATATTTTCTCTCTTTGATGCGGTGTCTGACGGAAACAATATCATGCATTCGAAGCCCGACCCAGAGGTCTTTCTCTGTGCGGCGAAATGGCTTCGAGTGGCGCCGGACCACTGTTTGGTGGTGGAGGATGCCGTGGCTGGTGTAGAGGCGGCACAAAACGCCGGGATGGTAGCGGTGGCCATTGGCGAGGCCGCACAGGCGGGTATAGCAGGGCATAGCATTCGAGAACTGTGTGAGCTCCCGCCTTTGGTGAAGGCCATCAACACACAAGAACAAATGAAATGAGGCAATAATAAAACTGCGCCTTTCATGGCAAACAGCGGGAATGCGTGTTTGTACAAGAAGGTGCAGTTTTCTGTTGAAAGCTGGATAAAAGAAACTTGGTTTAGGAATATGTAGGCATCCAGTTGCCATGTGCTGCCAGCAACTCATCCACCATACAAACGATTTGGTCGAGCGAAAGCTCTGCCGCGGTGTGGGGGTCTAGCATTGCGGCATGGTAAATATGTTCTCGCTTTCGTGTGGCGGCGGCTTCCAGTGTAAGCAATTGTGGTAGTATGTTGGTGGTGTTCATGGCGGCAAGCTGCGTAGGAAGCCGCCCCACCTGGCAGGGGTGAATGCCGGTGCTATCGGCAAGGCAGGGTACCTCTACACAGGCTTCCTCCGGCAAGTTTTCAATAAGTCGCCCCGTGTTCAGCACGTTCCCTCCAAAATTGTAACAGCCCCCGGTAACCATTGCCTCTATGATGTGCGAGGCATATTCGTGGCTACGCGTGTGTGGCAATTGGGCTTGCTGCGCAAGGCTTTCATATTCTTTGTTCCATTCCTCTATCTGCACCCGGCACCGCCTAGGGTATTCGTCAAGAGGAATGGCGTAACGCTCTATCAATTCCGGGTGATGTGTTTTAATATAGAAAGGATTATATTCGGCATTGTGCTCGCTGGATTCTGTGCAATAGTACCCCAGCTTGTCTATATAGTCAAAGCGGACCATGTCTTTATGCGGGCTGGCGTTTTTCTCTCTGGCGCGGCGGCGAATTTCGGGATAAAGGTCGTTTCCGTGGCGGTCAGATAGTTCTAGAAGCCAAGCCATGTGGTTGATACCGGCAATCTTTTCTTTTCGGCCGTCCAGGTGTTCCTCTAGGCCCAGTTGTTCCAACAGTTTGCTGGTACACACCTGTACGCTGTGGCACAGCCCGATGGTTTTTATCCCGGTATGCCGCAACAAATAGCTGGTAAGCACAGCCATGGGGTTTGTATAGTTTAAAAACCAGGCGTCTTTACAAACTTCTTCCATGTCGTGTGCAAAAGCCTCTAGCACAGGAATGGTGCGCAGGGCACGCATGATGCCGCCAATGCCCACAGTATCGCCAATTGTTTGCCGTAGACCGTATTTTTTAGGGATTTCAAAATCTGTGATGGTGCAGGGGTCATAGCCGCCCACTTGTATGGCATTCACCACAAAATCTGCGCTTTTTAGTGCCTCCTTGCGCCGTTCCACACCCAGAAAGCTATGGATTTTTGCCTTGCCGCCAAGCCCTTGATTGATGGCGGTTAGTATGGCAACGCTCTGCTTTAAGCGGCTTTCGTCAATGTCATATAAGGCAATCTGCGCATTGGATAATTCTTTTGCACACATGCAATCGCCTAAAACACTGCGCGCAAAGATGGTACTGCCAGCACCCATAAATGTAATTTTTACCATGATGTACACCTTTCCGCCCTGAGGGCTTTGCTGGCCATATCATAACAAAGCACAAAGGGTTTGCCCAGGGCTTGCTGTGTGATAGTTTTGTTTTTATGTGACTTTGGGGAAGGAGAGCATATGCGTAAGGATCTCATGTTAGAAAACCGGCACTTGCCGGGAATAAACCCGCGCGTTTGTGGCACCCAAAGCTGTGCGCCCCGGCATAGCTTTGGGCCGGCTGTGCGGGACTATACCCTGCTTCATTATGTGCACACAGGAAAGGGCGTTTTGTGCAAGGCCCGGGGGAAATATTTGGTGGAACCCGGCCATATTTTTGTCATTCAAGCCGGCGAGACCAGCGTTTATACAGCCGATGCAAAAGAGCCTTGGGCATACTCCTGGGTGGGTTTTGAAAACCGCCTTTCCGCGGAGGAAAAAATTGAGAATGATTTGATTTTTGCCCCTGCGGCGGGCGGGCTTTTTACCGAGATGACCGATTGCGGTATGGGGAGCGAACTGTATATCTGTGGGAAAATTTATGAACTGTTGCATCTGCTTACTTACCCGGCGCCTTCATTACCAGAAGCGGGCCTGTATGTGCGGCTGGCTTTGGATTATATTGAGGCAAATTATATGCAGAAGATTACTGTGCGGCAGATTGCAAACAGTTTGGGTTTGGAGAGAAGTTATTTCTCCCGCCTGTTCAGCAGGGTGAAAGGCCAGTCTCCACAACAATACATATTGCACTACCGTCTGGCAAAGGCTTGTACATTTTTGCGGCAGGAACAGCTTCCGGTTGCCCGGTTGGCCGGCCCGGGTTGGCTATGCAGACGCCGCCAGCTTTAGCCATATATTTACAAAGTACATGGGGGTTTCTCCCCGCCTGTACACCCAAAGGGCAAAAATGGAATGATTTCCATTTTGTGCGCCGGTAAGGCACTGGGGTGATACAGGGGCCGGAAATTCTATGCAGAGTATAGATAGGCAACACACACGGCCATTCATCTGGAGGCGGATACCTTGGCGGAAAAAAGTGAGGCCCCGAGCGGGCTGATATTCACAAATGGAGACCTGTGGCGGCTGGTCGTTCCTCTTATTATAGAGCAGTTGTTGATGATGACGGTAGGCATGGCGGATATTGTGATGGTGACCTCTTTGGGGGAGGCGGCGGTATCTGCCGTTTCGCTTGTGGATAGCATCAACAGTTTGATTGTCCAGGTTTTTTCGGCGCTTTCCACAGGAGGGGCTGTGGTGGTGGCACAATATCTTGGCCGCCGGGAGGCAGACAACGCGAAAAAGGCTTCCAAGCAAGTGTTGTACATTATGGCGGGGATTTCTGTGCTTCTTATGGCCATTGCCTTTGCGTTTAGGCAAGGGATTCTGGTTCTGTTGTTTGGGCAGGTGGAACAGGTTGTTATGCAAGACGCCCTGGTGTATTTTTTGTTGACGGCTGCCGCCTACCCTTTTATGGGTATATACAATGCGGGTGCAGCCTTATTTCGGGCGGCCGGCAACAGCAAAGTGTCTATGTTTTGTTCGTTTGTAGTGAATTTGGTGAATATCTCGGTGAATGCGGTGCTCATTTACCTGTTCCGAATGGGAACGGCAGGGGCGGGTATTGGTACGCTATTATCGCGTGTGGTTGCGGCCGTTATTGTAGTTGTATTGCTCAAGAGGCGCAACCATGTGCTTCATCTAGGAAAGATTCTTCGCGTTCGTTTTCACAAAGACATGGTGAAGCGCATCTTGATTATTGGTGTTCCCAATGGTTTGGAAAACGGGATGTTTCAAATAGGAAAACTTCTCACCCTGGGTTTGATTACCTCTTTTGGCACTGTGGCGGTGGCGGCGAATGCCATTGCGGGTAGCATCGCAAGTTTGGTGAATATACCCGGCATGGCAATAGGGCTGGCCAGCATCACGGTGGTGGGGCGTTGCATGGGTGCGGGTGCAATTGACCAAGCGGTTTTCTATACAAAGCGCTTGGTCAAGACCTGCTATCTTTTCATGGCGGTGTTCGGGTTCGGGCTATACGTTACCGCCAGTTTTTGGGTGGGGTTGTTTCATCTCAATGCAGAAACTGCCACCATGGCGGCAGAGGTACTACGTATTTGTGCCGTTGGTACCATTTTCATTTGGCCGTTGGCCTTCACGCTGCCCAATTCCCTGCGTGCATCGGGGGACGCATTATATACCATGGTGGTATCCCAGTGCTCCATGTTTGCCTGCCGGGTTATTCTCAGCTATGTGTTTGCCTGTGCCTGGGGGCTAAATTTAAAGTTGAGAGGGGTGTGCCTGGCAATGATTGTTGATTGGGCAGTGCGGGCAATTTTTTTCGAGGTACGTTTCCGCAGGGGAAAGTGGAAATCTCTTCGCCTGATAGGGTAATAGAGGAGAAAGCCTCCGGCAATTTTAGTACGGCTGGATTGACTGCGAAGGGTGGCGCCTGTCATAGCGGGTGGCGGGGGCGCCTTTCTCTTCTGCAAAAGCCCATTTCTCGGCCACCCCCCGAATGTACAAAATCAACATCTTTGTCTCTCGTTGTGCCAAAATTTTATGAGGTCTATTGTATTTTGGTGGTTTTTGTATTAAAATGGGGCCAGAAGCTGGGTGAAGCGCTTTTGCAAATAAGGGCTGCTACCACCACAAATTGCCATAAGGAGCAAGCTTGCTTTGGAGGATGAAAAGAAGTATATCAAGCAAAATATTGCAAAAGAATATACACGTATCTGCCAAGAAATTTTTCGAGTGGGTGTGCAGCGTATTCGCATCAATGTCACCGCACAGTGTATCACTATTATGACCGAGCAAAACCAAAGCGCCTTCATTGAAACACTGGCAAGGGAGGATTACCCTGAGCTGGCGGCAGAGGTGGGGCATAAGATGGGGCGCATTTTTAAAAAGCGCTTGTTGGAGGCGTGCACACAACGGCTTGGAATTCCCGTTATGCGTATCTTTCGCGACTATGAGGAGGGTGTAACTTTCACCTATATTCAACTGGCTGAGGAATTGTAAATGGTGGAAAATTCTGTGTTATTGGCCATGGCGTAAAACAATAAAATTATATTGCAAAGTGTTTGGGAAGCTGCCCCATGGCAGTGCCCGGCATTATGCGAAGCCCTGAAGGTATCGGAATAAATTTTGTTCAGGCACCGCAGGCGGAAACCCCAAGAGGGGGGTCTCTGCCTGCGGTTTTCTTTTGTGTTCATTTGTTCTGCACGGTTTTGATGCATAAGAGACAAACTTGCTTTGAGCAGCATAATTCAACGGCAGAAGAAGGAGGATGAAGATGAAGGAACGAACACGAAAAGGAAAGGTGACACAAGGGCTACAGTCTCTTTTGTATCCGGTACTGGCGCTTATTTCGGCGCTAGCCATTGGCGCCGTGCTCATCAGCGCTATGGGCTTTGATTGGGTGCTGGCTTACAAAAGCTTACTGGCGGGTAGTTTTGGCAATTACAAGGCCATCACAGAGTCACTTGTAAAAGCAACCCCCCTTATTTTTACCGGTATTAGCTTCGCCATGGCCCAGCGCTGCGGGATGATCAACCTGGGGGCCGAAGGGCAGGTCTATATGGGTGGGTTATTTGGCAGTTTTGTGGCCCTTGGTTTGCAGGGTTTACCCCGTGCTATCCATCTGCCGCTTACCCTGGTGGCTGGTTTTGTGGGGGGCGGTTTGCTGGGTTTGCTCATCGGTTTCTTAAAGGTGCGCTTTGGAGCCAGTGAACTGATTGTGGGGATTATGTTCAACTATATAGCCATCAAGTTGGTGAGCTATATGGTAACCGGCCCTATGAAAGAGCCGCCCGGCATCTATGATCAAACCGCTATGATGCCGGCCTCTGCCACCTTGCCGCGCATTTTGCCAGATACGCGCTTAACGGCGGCCTTCCTGCTGGCGGTGGCCAGCGTGTTGGTGTTCCACATTCTGTTTTGGAAAACCACCAAAGGGTATGAGATGCGCTGTGTGGGGCTGAGCGCCACGGTGGCAGAATATTCCGGCATACGCGTAAAACCCAACATGATGCTGGCGATGTCTCTATCTGGGGGTTTCGCGGGTTTGGGGGGCTGCTGCGATGTAATTGGCGTGCAGTTCAGGTTGCTGGCGGACTTTTCGCCCCAGTACGGCTTCGACGGTATCGCCGTGGCTTTGTTGGGAGGTTGTACACCGCTGGGCGTACTATTGTCCGGTATTCTTCTAGGGGCTTTAAAAAGTGGTAGCAACACCATGAAAATGCTGGCGCAGGTACCGGTTGCCGCGGTGCAAATTATCCAGGCGCTCATTATTATTTTTGTTGTAGGACGTGAAATTTATCACATCACCACCAAAAGGTCCAAACAGAAAATGATTCGTGAACAGAAGGGAGTTTAGCGGAATGCAAACGGAAATTGCCGATTTTATCTCCATGATGTTGCGCTGTGCTATGCCCATTATGATTTGTGGGCTGGGGCTGGTGTTTAGTGCTAAAGCGGGTACTGTCAATATTGGCGCAGAGGGCATGATGCTGACGGGGTCTTTGATGGCAGTGGTGGGTACCCATCTGTTTGGAAACGCGGTAATGGGTATTGTGGTTGCTATGCTTAGTTCCATGTTGCTCTCTTTGATTTTTGCTTTTTTTACCGTGACCATCCGGGCCGACCAGACCGTGATGGGCATGTCCATCAATATTTTGGCGCTGGGGTTTACCACCATGCTCTACCGGGTGCTGTTTGGCATGAACACCACCCCGGTGGAGATAACCGGGTTACAGACTGTGGCCCTGCCGGGCCTGTCGGCATTGCCGGTGCTAGGCCCCTCGCTGTTTAGCCAAAACTGGATTGTCTATATCAGCTTTTTATTAGTGCCCCTAACGCATGTGTTTCTTTACCGTACCCGAACAGGCCTTAGCATACGCGCCGTGGGGGAATACCCCCGCGCTTGCGACACCATGGGAATCAATGTGTACCAAGTGCGCTATGGCACCATTTTATTCAGCGGGCTGATGTCTGGGCTGGCCGGGGCCTACCTGTCCCTGGGGCTTTTGAGTTTTTTTGTGGAGGACTTGACCGCAGGACGGGGCTTTATGGCTGTGGCAGCCGTGGTGTTTGGAAAGTACAGCCCGGTGGGCGTGATGCTGGCTGCGCTTGTATTCGGTGCGGGGGATGCTTTGCAATACCGCCTGCAAGTAGCGGGTTCAGGAATTCCGTATCAGTTCTTGCTGATGATTCCGTACGTGCTTACCGTGGTTGCCGTGTGTGGGTTTACGGGGAAAAACAAAGGCCCCAGCGCAATGGGCCGCCCCTATGTGAAGGAGTGAGGTGGCAGGGATGGCATATTTGGAAATGAAAGAGATTACCAAAATATTCCCCGGTGTCTTGGCCAACGATAGGGTGAGCCTGGCGGTGGACAGGGGCGAGATTCATGCCTTGCTGGGGGAAAATGGGGCGGGAAAATCCACCCTAATGAATATTTTGTACGGTATGTACCAGCAGGATGAAGGGGAAATTTTACTGGATGGCAAGGCCGTACAGATGAAAAGCCCGCGGGATGCAACGCGCCTGGGCATAGGGATGGTGCACCAGCATTTCATGCTGATTCCGGCGCTTACCGTAATTGAAAATGTGGTGCTGGGCTTAAAAGACGGTAAGGGCCTTATGAACTTGAGGGCCTCGGCGGAAAAGGTTCAGCGCCAGGCCGCCAAGTTCAACATGCGCATAGACCCCTTTACAGAGGTTTGGAAATTAAGCGTGGGTGAGCAGCAACGTTTGGAGATTATTAAAGCCCTGTACCGCGGGGCAAAGTTGCTGGTATTGGACGAGCCTACCGCCGTGCTTACACCAAAGGAGGTAGAGGATTTATTTACCATGGTACGGCAGTTGGCAAACGAGGGCTACGCCATCATCTTTATTACGCATAAGCTGGCAGAGGTGATGGAAATTTGTGACCGCTGTACGGTGCTGCGGCAGGGTAAGCTAGAGGCTACTGTATGTGTGAAGGACATCGAAAACCGCGAGGAACTGGCCACCTTGATGGTGGGGCACCATGTGGATTTAGTAAGCGAAAAATTGGCGGCCCATGTGGGTAAAACCATGCTGAATGTGCAGGGGCTTTGCAGCAAGAACGACAAAGGCTTGCCCGCACTGAAAGGGGTGGATTTGGAAATACGCGCAAGGGAAATTGTGGGTGTGGCCGGCGTGGACGGAAATGGACAAAGTGAACTGGTGGAATGCCTAACAGGGCTACGGAAGATAGAAGAAGGAAAGGTGGAGATAGACGGGGTAGATAGCACCAAGCTGGATACCCGGAAGGTTTTGCAATTGGGGGTTTCCCACATTCCGGAGGACCGGCATAAGCGTGGAATGTTTAAAGATATGTCGGTAAAAGAAAATCTCATTTTGGTAAGCTACCATCAGCCACCTTATTCCAAAGCGGGGTTTATCAACTGGAAATGGGTGGCGCGCCACAGCCAGGAATTGTGTGCCGAGTATCAGGTGAAAACCCCTTCTATCGAAGAAAAGGCGGGCAAACTGTCTGGCGGGAACCAGCAGAAATTTGTGGTGGGGCGTGAGATAGAGCGCCACCCGAAACTGCTGATTGCCATGCACCCTAGCCGCGGCTTAGATATCGGCGCCACCAAGTATATCCATTCCCGGCTGTTGCAGGGCAGGGAAGAGGGGATGGCTATTCTGCTGGTTTCCACAGAATTGGATGAGGTATTAGAAATGAGTGACAGGATCATCGTGATGTATGAAGGGAGGGTAATTGGCCAGATACATGACCCTAAAACAATCACAAGAGAAAAAATTGGCCTTTTGATGGCCGGGCATTCGGAACCAGTACAGCAAAATGCCGAATAATGGGATTGTTTTTTGGTGGATTTACGAGGGCTTAGGCTCTTGCATTTTACTACGGCGTATGGTATACCATAAAATAAGAAGTGGCGGTTGCACGTTCTCCTATTGAGGCAGTGCAATGCCCCTTATCACATCTGAAGGCTGAAAGATTCAAATTTGGATTTTTAGCTGCAGGTGAATCCGCATAATGCGGGTTTATCCTGCAGCTTTTTTGTTGGGTAAAATGCCTGGGTAGGCAGAGCCGGGTATAAAAATAAAAAAGTAGGAGGTTCAAAATGGGCAGAAAGAAATGGAAAGTATTGGCATTGCTGGTGGTGGTGATGATGCTGTTTACCGCATGTGGGGCTGGGGCAAGTTACACATCTACGGCAAATTCTGGGAATGGAGCCACTTCGTCGGCGGCGTCTGTGGCCTCCAGCGCCCCGGCTTCTGCTGCTGCCAGTGGCGAAAAAATGGACGCGAACGGTGCAAAGGTGGCACTGCTTACCTTAGGGGCGATTAACGACGGCGGCTGGAATGCCACGGTATACGAGGGCCTACAGGCCATGGAAGAATATGGCTTTGCCACCACGCTGGCAGAAAAAATTAACTTTGCCGAAATGGAGCAGGTTATCCGCACCTATGCGGACAACGACTACCAGATTATTGTGGGGCACGCACATAATTTTATGGATATTTTTACCCGCATCGCGCCAGAGTATCCAGACACTTTGTTCGTGTGTACCAACTCCCAAACCTCGCAAGACCCCAATGTAAGCAGTGTTACGGCCGATGACCTGGTACAGGGCTTTTTGGCTGGTTGCGCTGCGGGGCTGCTTACCGAAAGTAACAAAGTTGCCTACGTGTACGGCCAGGAATCTCCGGCGAATAACCTTTCTGCGCAGGGGTTTGAGCTAGGGGTGAAGCATGTGAACGAAGACGGCCAGCCAGAAATTGTGATTACCGGCAGCAATGCAGACCCGGTGCGTATGAAAGAGGCCACCACCACATTTATAAAAGAAGGTGGCGATGTGGTGTTTACCAGCGGAAATGCGGTGGGCCTTGGCACCATTGAGGCCTGCAAGGAAGCCGGTGTGATGGTGGTGGGTAGCACCACAGACCAAAACCCTGTAGCACCCGAGGTGGTAGCCATTAGCGTGCTGAAGGACTACACTGCCGTGATGAAACATGTGGCGGAATTGTACCTGGCGGGTGAGTTAAAAGGGTTTATAAATATGGGCATCAATGAGGGGGCCGTGTATTATAGCCCTTGGCATGAGTTTGAAGATACGGTGCCAGAAGAGGTAAAATCACAACTTGAGCAAATTCAAAAAGATGTAGCCAGCGGAACCATTGATGTGGCGGCCTTGGCAGCCTAACAAAAGCCAGATAGATTAGACAAAGCAGCCTCTGGTAACCAGGCCGGAAGGCTTGAGGAAATGTTGTTGTTTTTGGTAGATAATGAAAAAATATTACGATAAAAAGAAAAATGAATAGGAGCTGAATGAGCATGGAAAACCTGAGAAACACCCCGGAATTTGCAACCTTGAGAGCCAGATTTGACGCCATTTTAGGAAAGGGCCCCGCTGATTTGCTGATTAAAAACATCCGCATTGTGGATGTTTACAGTGAGCGTGTAACCGAGGGTTCCATTCTGATAAAGGATGGCATTATCATGGCGCTGAACCCGCCAGAGGATGAGGTGCGACCAAACGAAGTGCTGGATGGGCAGGGGCTGTATGTGGCCCCCGGCCTGGTGGATGCGCACTGTCACATCGATAGCCACCTGGTGACACCGGCAGCATTTTCGGAGTGCATTACCCCAAACGGTACCACCACACTTTTCTGCGAGATAGAGGATATTGTGGGAAGCGCCAAAAAAGAGGGCGTAAAGTGTGTGGAGGTGCTGTTTAAAGATTTGGAAAAGCTCCCCTATCGCATCTATCTGCAAGCGCCTGGCAAGAAGGTAAAATGGGATATTTGTCGCCAAATTTTGGATATGGACATCACTGTGAACCAGGGTGAGTTCCCAGAACTGGACTATTTGGAAGCCAAGGATGAGGTGCTGGAGCAAATTCTTTATGCCAAGAAGATTGGCAAACCGATCCATAGCCATATTAAGTACCTGTATGAGAGCACCTATCCCGTGAATATGTTTGCCATGGTAAATACGTACAACACCCATAATATTTGGGATTACAAGAGTTTGCAGGCAGCCATACAACTGGGCATACCTTCCATGCTGCGCGAGGGTGTGGGTGGGGTACTAAGCTGTATGGATGCCGCAGTGCCTGGGATGATCAACGACCACCTACCCACAGATAACATCATGTTCTGCACGGATAACCTTACCGTAGACACCATATTTAAGCAGGGACATTTGAACCACAACCTAAACCGTGCCATCAGCATGGGTATTTCTCCCATTCAGGCCCTCAAGATGGGTACGCTGAATGCGGCCCGCGCTTTCCACATGGAGCAGTATATTGGTTCTGTTGCCCCTGGCCGCTTTGCAGACCTCATCTTCCTAAAAGATTTGCAGACCATTGAGCCTGTGATGGTGATGAAGGGGGGCAAAATGGTGGCGAAGGAAGGCCGCTTGCTGGAGCTGCCCAAAATAGATTACTCCGATATCATCAGCAAGGCAAAACCAGGCCTGGCCAGCCTGAAGAAAGAAGATTTGGAAATCACTCCGCTGGAAATTTCCTCCGATGGTACCAAGGCAAAGGTGGTGTGCCTGTATATGGGCATGCCCGCTTACATGGAGCCCTACTGGATGGACTACAAAGATGGTCAAGTGGTCATTCCAAAAGGGATGAACCGCATGAGCATCATCCAGCGTTACCCAAAGGGCGAGAGAAAGATTACCAATGGCCTGGTGAGCCAGTATGAGCTGGAGCGTGGTGCCTTGGCATTCAATTACTCTTCCTTGGATCAACAGATTTGTGTGGTAGGTACCAAGGTAGAGGATATGTACGAGGCCGCCCTGGCCATGGACAATTACCCCGGCGGCTACATCTCCTGGTTAAACGGGAAGGTAACCTCGGAAATGCCTGCCGAGATTTACAGCATGATTACCACCATGAGCGCCAGCGAGTTCAACGAATGTGCCAAACGCCTGAAAAAAGCGGGCGAGGAACTGGGCTACTTTGAGGAAAAGGCAATTTCCCCCTGGCAATTCCGTATGCAAATCATGTCCTGGATGTTTGACCGCCGCCGCTATGTGGGGATGGAGGAAGACTAATACTGCGTTTGGCTAAAGACGAAAGGGAGGGGCCAGTTTTGGCGCCTCCCTTTCACCATAAGTGCCCCCATTTGTTCGCCATGTGCTAACAAAGAAGCTTGAGCGATGGGTAAAAAAGACCTTCTCTGATATATAGGGTGAGGTTTGCCAACCGCACAAAGAAAACAGAGATGGGCAAGCTAAGTAGAAAAAAACCCACACCCACGCCGGCCAGCTTTGCCACGTCCATCAGCCGCACAGTTTTACTCATAGATTCGCTCCTCATACCAGGCGTCTTCTGTCCCCTATTGTAGCAAATTTTGGGGGGCTGTCAAATTAAGGCGCGGGAGGGGCAGGCCACAATAGGTTGCCGGTGGCGCAAAGCGATAGGCATAACGATAGGGGCGCCCAATTGGCAAGAGGTGGATAAAAAAATCCCCCGGGCAGGTTATTCCTACAACCCGTCCGGGGGATTTGAAAAGATAGTTGTGTGTGTTTACCACCATATGTTCTGGAGGATGCCGGAGAGGAAAAAAATCATTGCGTTCATGAGTGTGGCCTCCTTTCGTGTGGGGTATGCTTTCAGTATAGCCATGGGCCGTAACCAAGCCGTAACCGGGGGCTGGTTTAATTTTTGGGGGGACTACCACCATATGTTCTGGAAGATGCCGGAGAGGAAAAAAATCATTGCGTTCATGTGTGTGGCCTCCTTTCGTGTGGGGTATGCTTTCAGTATAGCCGTGGGCTGTAACCAAGCCGTAACCGGGTTTTCAATTTGTTGGCCATGTTGAAAACCCATTGTAAAACACCTCACACATAGATATCATAAATGCTACTATAATTATAAATAGATATCTAATAAATAATAAATGATATGTAATGGATAATGGAGTGCAAGGCCTATTTTAGCTACACTGAAATAGGTGATAATAATGGGTAGAAACAAAAAAATTAAATTTGAAAACTGAGATAAATATATTGCGCTTGGTTTAAACATTTCTTATTACCGAAAAAGAAAAGGGATGACCCAAGAGCAATTGGCTGAGGTGGCAGAACTGAGCCGCGGGTATTTGGGCGTTATTGAAGCCCCAGGGACGGTGACCAATATTTCCCTAGAAACCTTGTTTGGTTTGGCGGGTGCCTTGGAAGTAGACCCCGCACAGCTATTGGAAATACGCAAGTAGGGTAGAGAAAAGGCCTTGGTGTAGAGGGGCAGAATGAAATAGAAAAATAGCCCACCGGTGTGGTTTGGACACACCGATGGGCTATTTGGTTGCGTCAAGCGGGTTTGTGCCGGGATACTATTTTTTATCGGCGGTAGAGTGCCTGCCCGTTTTGGCCGCTTAGGTTGAAGGCGCAAAAGGGAACAAGCTCGCCCTCTGGCGAAACCACGTGAACGTGGCAGTGCTGCAAACGTTTGGTGTCCAAGGTCCACGCGTCTTGAAACATCATGCCGGAAATGGCAAGCCGAGATTGTTGTTGCAGGGCGAGAAACCCTTCCAGAGAATCCTCTTTCGGCGGCCCCTCTTGGCTGCAAGCCCCCACGGGAGACCATTTTTGCGCCACCGCCTGCCGGGCCCTATCGCTGCTGGGGCGCGGGGGGGCCTTGCCACAGCAGGGGTGTGTGGCGGTTTGTACCCGCCGCCATCTTCCCCCGGCGAGGGTATAATCCGCATGAAAAGAACAAAGTGGGTGCTCTGCGCCGCCGGGCATAAAATCGGCCGCCTGCACCTGGCCGCCGCTCTGCTGTTCCAGCGCCCAAAGCAGCCCCGGCAGTGTGAGCCTCTCCTCGCGTTCCCAGGCCGCGCCATACCGGCCAAAATAGCTGATTGGCTGGAAGTGCACCCCCCGTACGGTGGGGCTATGCAGCGCGGCATATTCCAGTATGCTCCACACATCTTGTAGGTTGCAGCCGGGTTTCACCGTGGGCACCAAAACCACACCCAGCCCCGCCCGGCCACAGTTTTCCACGGCTTTTTTTTTCACGTTTAGCAAAGGCCTGCCGCGCAGTTCTTGGTAGGGGGCTTCGCGTGTTGAATCAAATTGCAGGAACACGGTTTGCAAACCCGCTTTTTTTAGGCTGTGCGCAAAGGCTTCTTCTTCGGCCAGGCGCAGGCCATTTGTGTTGATTTGAAAGAACGGGAAGCCTTTGCGGCGGCCCGCCTCAACAATTTCTGGCAGGTCTTCCCTCAGGCTGGGTTCACCGCCAGAAAGCTGGATGTTGAAGGGCCCGCCCTTTTCCAGCAACAGATCAAACCAGGCCAAAATCGTTTCCAAGCTGGGGTCTGGCGGGGCGGACGCGCTGCCGCCGGAATTGGCAAAACAAACGGGGCAGGCCATGTTGCAGCGCGCCGTCACCTCCAGCAGCACACAACAACTGGCCTGCTGATGGTTTTCACACAGCCCACAGTCATAGGGGCACCCGTTTTTAGCGGCGCGGTGGGCCCCTATTGGCTTTTGTGGCAGGGGCTCTTTGTACCGGGCCAGGAAGCTGGCCTCACCCTGCCAGACCCGGGTTTCAAAAAAGCCATGCTCCTCGCAGCTTTTTTGCAGTAAAATCTCCTCTTGCTGCAACACATACCGTGCGTCTATCTTTTTCAGGCACACGGGGCAAACGCTTTGGGCCGTACACAAGAATTTAGCCATACAGGCCCACTCCCTGGGCTTCTAAAATATCCAGCATTTTTTCAAATGTGGCCACCATCAACTTGGGGCAAAACCCTGCCATGCCGCTGGGCGCACCCGCCAGCAATTCCCGGCACTCCAGGCTGCCGTACTCCTGTGTAAACCACGCCACCAGCTCCCGCGCCGGCGCTTGATAGCCTGCTGGCTCCGGCTGGGTAGCGCCGCGGGGAAAATAGGTGCCAATGGCGGCCACAGCGCCCGTTAGGGTGCCGCAGGTGCGCTGGGCGCACATGCCCCCGCCCAGTGCGCCCAGCGCACGCACCGCAAAGGGGTGGTCTAGCCCGCGCATGTCCAGCGAAAGCTGCATCATCACCTGGCTACAGTGCAGGCCATTTTGTAGTTGCTCTTTTACCAGCGCTTCAAGGCTTTGCATGCAAACCCTCCTTTGGCCTTTTTCTATTGGGCATCCGCCGCCTCATAGCCGCACCAGTCCAGCAGTGTGCAAGCCAAAACCTGGCAGGAATGCAGGTAGTCCTCCAGCCCAACCCATTCGTTGTTGGCGTGCATTTGCTCGGTTTTGCCCGGGCCAAAAATGACGGTGGGCGTGTGGCCGTACTGGTTTAAAAAACGGATATCGGCAGCGCCTTGGCGGCCACTGATGCTGGGCGCCTGCCCCAAAACGGTTTCGTAGTTGTGGCATAGGGTTTGCACAATGGGGCTATCCACGGGGATTTCAGAGGGTTCTGCAAAATAGCCGGTGTACACCACCTCCGGCGGGTTTTCGCGCAGCCAGGGTTCTTCCTCTGCGGCGCGGCGCGCAACAAAGGCCGCAAAGGCCTGTTTTACAGCGGCGGAGTCCTCGCCCGGCAAGGTGGCCAAAGAGCCTTTCAGTAAGGCGCTATCGGGAAAGGCGCTGTTGTAGCTTCCGCTGCAAAACTGGCCAATCATGCAGGGAACCGAGCCAAAGACGTCGGGATAGAGTGGGTGGGACACCTGCTCGATGCGCAGGGCCTCAAATTCGGAAACGATTTGTGTGACCAGCCACCCCAGCCGGATGCCGCTTACGCCCAGGTCTCGCCGCTGTATTCCCGCGGCCTTGCCCTTCACCCGGATATCAAACCAGATGCGCCCAATGGAGCCGGGCTGCACCTGCATGCTGGAGGTTTCGCAGCAAATGCCGGCGTCCGCCCGGTAGCCCCGCTGTACACAGGCCAGGGTTCCGTTCCCGGTCAATTCCTCGTCCATCACATACTCGGCCAGCACATCCCCTTTAGGCTGTAGGCCGCAGGCTTTTACCGCCTTCATGGCCATGGTAAAAGCGGCCACACCGCTTTTCATGTCGGAGGTGCCGCGGCCATACATCTTGCCGTCCGCAATATCGGCAGACCAGGGCCCATGCTCCCAGTTTTCGGCCGCCCCCTCCGGAATCACGTCCACATGCCCATTGAACAGCAGGCTGCGCCCACCGCCCCGGCCGGCCCATTTCGCCACCAGGTTGGGTCGCCCCTCATATGGTAAGGATTCTTTTACATACCCCGGGTGCTGGCGCAGCTCTTGCAGAGAGGGCACGAAACAATCCACTTCCAGCCCCATCTCCTGTAGTTGCTGCTGCAAAAAAGCCTGCACGGGCCCTTCGTCTCCGGTCACACTCGGTATTTGAATCAATTGCCGTAAAAAGTCCACCAATTCCTCGCGGTGTTCTTCCATCCAAGCACATACCCGCTCTTTGCTCATAAAAGGCTCCTCTTTTCAGTATTATTGTGAAAAACATCTCTTACCCGGAATAGTAGCACAAGCGGGCCCAAAGAAGAATAGAAGAATACAGTTTTTGCTTCACTTTTAGTACATTGGTACAATTGTCTTTTATGAGGCTACAAAAATAACCGCTATTTTTCTATACAAATGTCAAATTGTTCCCGCTGCCATTTGGTGTTATCATACAAACACAAGTTTGCCAAACCCAGGAGGCAGCCATGAGTATTGAATTGCGGGACGTAATGAAAATATTTCCATTTTCGATGGCCCGGTTGATTGCAGGCGAAGCGGGGCTCTCCCGCCCGGTGATTTCGGCCAACATCCAGGAGGTGCCCGATGTAGACCGCTGGATGAAGGGGGGAGAGATTGTGTTCACGGCCGGATACGCCTTCCAAAGCGCGGAAAACGGCTGCAAGATGATGGAAAAATTGAACCAGGTGGGAATTGCGGCCCTGGCCATAAAGCCGGGGCAGTACCTGTCTATCATTCCAGATGCGATGATAGAATGCGCGAATAGCCTGGGGCTACCCCTGTTTGAACTGCCGCAGGATTTGCCTTATATGGATTGCATTATCGCCATATTTGAGCAAATTACACAAAAGCAACTGTCCTTGCTAAAGCGGGTGGATAGGGTACACGCCATGCTTACCCAAACCATTCTGAACAAAGAAGGGCTGGACGGAATTTGCGATATTTTGTATGAGGTGACGGGCAACCCGGTGTTCATCACAGATTCCCACGGGGCCGTGTTTGCCGATAAGACCCACGCGGAGGATGAGGCAGATACCAACAACTATAGAGAGATGATTTTGGGGCAACTGGAGCATTATTTCTCCCGCAGTGAGGAGAAGCATTTGCGGGAAAACCAGTGCAATATCCTTTCGCCAGGGCCCGGCCTGCGCCTGCTTATTGTGCCCATTGCGGTGCAGGCAAAGCGGATTGGCTATCTGATTTTAGACATGGTGCACAACGAGATGCTGGATGTGGACATGATAGCGTTTGAGCAGGCCAGCAGCATGGTGGCTGTGGAATTTTTGAACGAAAAGGCCCTGTGGCAACAGGAGCAAAAAGTACGTGAACAGCTTTTGGAAGATTTGCTGATGAAGCACTATGGAGATGAAAAACTGGTGATTCAACGCGGTAGATACCTAGGCTTTGACATGACAGGGCGCTACAGCCTGTTTGCCATTGATGCGGATTCGTTTGAAGAAAAACTGAAAAACGAAATGATGGACCTGGGAGAGGAGCGAGTGCAGCAAATCAAAAGCCAGGTGCAGCAGAAAATACGCGCCGGCATGGAAAAATACCACCGCCCCAGCCTTGTGTTAGATAGAAGCATGGGGGCCATTGGGATGATTAGCATCCGCAAAGATTCGGATGTGCAGGAATGTGCCCTTGTGATTGGCGAGATTTTGGAGGAGCTGAACAAGCTGAACACCAGCCTTTCTTTTTCGGCCGGGATAGGAAGGATTAAACAGGGGATTCGGCATGTGGAAAAAGGTAGCCGGGAGGCCCTGCTGGCCATGCGTGCCGGGCGGAATTTGCAGGTGGAAAATGAAACCGGGCGGGTGCATACCTTTGATGAGGTGGGTTGCCTGAGTTTTTTGTGTGAGCTGACTGGCTCCACCGCCATGCAAGAATTTTACGAGGAATACCTGGGTTGCCTGCAACAGTATGACCAGGAAAATAACGCCGAACTGATTAAAACATTGAAATGCTATTTCGCCTGCAACAAAAATTTGCGTAAAACGGCGGAAATGTTGTTTGTCCATAAAAACTCCGTCATTTACCGGCTGGGGAAAATTGAAACCCTGATGGGCAAAAAGCTAGACCACCATCAAACTTCTTTTGATTTGCAACTGTGCCTAAAACTTCAAAGCATCCTGCGGGATGTGTAAGTATACTAAAATAACTGGAAGATAATTGGTTTTTTAGTACAATGACACCAAAGGTTGGCTGTGCTATGATGTGGCTGGAATACCAGCGGCAAAACCAGCAATGAACCCAATAGGAGGCGGCCCAGCGGTGGCCGCTTTCCTTTCAGCCACTATCATTAAGAAACAGAACAACACCCAAAACCCCTGTTTTCCATCCGGTAGGGAGGTTGGTTAAATTAGAGTTTGGCATTTTTGCCTGGTTCTAGTACAGAAAACGTTTCACGGCCCGTGCCCGGTACACTGCGCAGGAATACGAATTCTCTTGAATACCCGCAGCCCAGTTAAACCATTGGTAGAAGAAACCAATTGAACACAAGGGAGGAAGAGATATGGTAAAAGCAGCAGTTTTTCTAGGAAAGGAAAAAATGGAGGTGCGTGAATTTCCGAAGCCAGAGGTGGCCCCGGATCACGCCCTGCTGAAAGTGGCTGCCTGCGGTGTTTGCGGTACAGACCCGCACATCTACATGGGGCATCTCAACGTGCCCGCACCGCTGATTATTGGGCATGAGTTTTCGGGCATAGTGGAGGAGTTTGGAAAAGAGTATTTGATGCAGGACATGTATGGCCAGCCCTTGAAAGCGGGCGACCGCGTGGCCTTGGGCACCACGATGAACTGTGGCAAATGCTACTACTGCCGCTTTACCCCACACCGTAACAACATGTGCGCCAATTGTGATATTTACGGCATCACCATGGGCATTGACCGTGCGCCCTCCCTATGGGGCGGCTATTCGGAGTATGTGTATCTGCTTCCGGGCTCCTGGATGTTCAAAATTCCCGATGATATGAGTTTTGAAGTGGCCGCCTTGTCCGACCCTTGCGCCTGCGCCACCCGCACGGTAGAGCGTGCCTTCACGCCGGGTATGCCAGGGTCTGCGGATAGCTTTGGGGTGAACAGCAGCGTGGTGGTGCAGGGGCTTGGCAGCATTGGGCTTTTGGCGGCCGCCTACGCAAAAGCCGCCGGGGCCTATCCGGTTATCGGCATTGAGGGAAACCCCACACGGATATCGTACGCCAAGAAATTTGGCTGTGACATTGTGATTGATATGAACGAATACCCCACGGCAGAAGAACGGGTGGCCAAGGTGAAAGAGTTGACCCGGGGCCTGGGTGCCGATGTTGTGCTGGAGATGGCCGGTGTTCCCGCCGCCTTCGCGGAATCCATGCAACTGGTGCGCTGTGGCGGCAAGCTGGTGGAGTTTGGGCACTTTTCCAACGTGGGCACCACCCCCCTCAACCCCCAAGATATCGTGAACAAGGATTTGGATATTCACGGCGTGTTTGCCTATCCCAACACCCAAATTGGCGTCGCGCTGAATTTCTTGCACAATTTTGCGGATCGATTCCCCTTCCACGAGCTCATCACACACCGTTTCAATGTACAGGATACCGAAAAAGCCATTTTGGCCGGGCGAGACAAAACCTGTGTGAAGGCAATGATTGTGAACCCGGTATAAAGCGGCAGGCGAAACCCAGTTCTGTTTGTGCACGTTTTGCGTTTTTAGGCTGAACGAGGATTCAAAGGGAGGAATTTGGGATGAGTAGCAGTACTTTATTCGTAATTTTGATGGTTATCTATTTGGTTGGCACCGTTATATTTGGCGTTGTAAAGGCGAAAAAGCAAGATGAGGGTACCACGAAGGACTGGTTTGTGGGTGGTGGCAAGGTGTTTTGGGTTGCGGTGGGCTTTACCATTGCGGCCGCCTGGCTGGATATGGCCACCATCTTTTTAAACTCTGGCGAAGGTTATGTGGTGGGCATCTCGGCATTTTGGTACTTGGCCGGGGCAGAAATGGTGGCCTTCCTCATTATGACCTTCTTCTTTGCCAAACCCATTCGCAATACCGGCATGATTTCCCAGGGTGAGATGATGGAAAAACGCTTTACCCCGGCCATCCGCCCCTTTTATGCCATCATCTGGGTGTTTTCCCTCTGTGGCTACGCGGCACTCAGTTTCCTGGTCTTTAATGAGTTCTTGCAGTTCCTGTTTGGGGTAAACCAGTTTGTTTCGGCCGCTATCTGCTTGGTGGTGGTGTTGGCCTTCCAACTATTTGGCGGTTTTGCCGCCACCGTTTACGCCGATTATATCCAGGGCGCTTTAATCATCGTGGGTTCCATTGTACTGGGCATATTTGCGGTAAAGGCTGCCGGCGGTATGGGCAACATCGCCGCTGCCGTTCCGGCCGAATTTCTGAACCTCTTTGGTATTGGCGGCGGGGAAATATTGGCCCTTACGGTGCCCCTGATGCTGGCCTTTGTGATTGAGCCCACCCTTTGGATGCGGGTGGTTTCCTCCCGCAGCTTGCGCAGCGCACAAAAAGCCAACCTGTTTGCGTTTGTTGTGTACATCCCCGTGTGCATAGGCACCCTGCTTACCGGCCTGGCCGCCTATGTGCTGTACCCCAACTGGAATCAATCGCTGAATATGATTGCCGTGGATATGGCGGAAAACCTGTTCCCGGCCCCTGTTACCGCCATCATTTTTGTGGCCATTATTGCGGCGCTTATCTCCTCTTTCAACGCCTTCATGAGCGCCGCCAACATGAACCTCAGCTACGATTTTATCCCCTCTATCTACGCGGCCATCAAGAAAAAGCCCTTCCCCGAAAACAAATACCGTTTTGTTAGCCGGATTGGCATGGTGGCCATCGCCTTCCTGGGCACCTTTATCGCCCTGTGGCTGCCTTCACTGGTGGAGATTCTGTCTTTCTCGGGCGCCTTGGCCGCTTCGGGCCTGTTCCTGCCGGTGTTCTGCATGTTCTTTAGCAAAAAGGTGAACACCACCGGCGCCATGGCCAGCTTCGTGGTGGGCTCGGCCTCCCAGCTCATCCTGTTTATTATAGACAAAGTCTCCACCACGGGCGGGCTGGGCTTCGACGCATTCTTTGTCTCCTTCCCGCTGGCGTTTGTGGCCTTGCTTGTGGGCACCTACCTGGGTCGGCACAAACCACCCACGGCGGAACAACTGGCCCCCTTCGATATGAGCCGTTCTTCCGAGGCGAAATAAACGTTTTGCCCAAAGCAAGCAGGCTTCCTTGGCCAAGGCCTCCAAAGCATTCACCCAAAGGAAGGCCTGCTTGCTGCCATTCACTTATTGTCCCGCAGTGTACTGGGGATTCATACAAAAGGAGCGAAGGACTATGGCAACTGTTAGAAAAATTTTTCTCAAAGTAAACGGCGTGGAGCGGATGTTTATCTGTGATCCTGAACGGGATTCACTGGCAGACGTGCTTCGCCGCCAGGGCCTTACCGGCACCAAAGTGGGCTGTGGAACGGGCCAGTGTGGTGCTTGCTCTGTTATTCTAGATAAAAAAGTGGTGCGTGCCTGTGCACGCAAAATAAAAAGTGTACCCCAATACAGCGAGATAACCACCATAGAGGGAATTGGCACCCCCACCAGCCTGCACCCGCTGCAATTGGCCTGGATTGCCTACAATGGCGTACAGTGCGGTTTTTGTGCGCCGGGATTCATCGTGTCTGCCTATGGCCTTCTGCAAGAAAACCAAAGCCCCACCCGGGAAGAGGTGCGGGACTGGTTCCGTACCCACCGCAACCTTTGCCGCTGCACGGGCTACAAGCACCAGGTAAACGCCGTAATGGCCGCCGCCGAAGTGATGCGCGGGGAAAAAACCATGGAGGACCTGCGGTATCAAATACCGCCGGACGGCCGCATCTATGGTACGGGGTTCCCGCGCCCATCCGCCGTGGCCAAGGTGACTGGCACCTGTGACTATGGGGATGACATCAACATAAAAATGCCGGATGGGGCTTTGCATCTGGCTTTGGTGCTGGCCCGTGTCAACCACGCCAAGGTGAAGCAGGTGGATTTTTCTGCGGCGGAAAAAATGCCGGGCTTTGTGCAGGCCATCACCTACAAAGATGTGAAAGGCACCAACCGCGTCTCCTTGCCCTCCGGTATGGCGCGTTGTGTGGCCGATGGTGTGGAGCGCCCGATTTTGACCGAGGACACGGTGTACCGCTATGGCGACGTGATTGCCATTGTGGCAGCCACCTCCCGGCGTGAAGCCCGAGACGCCGCTGCCAAGGTGCAGGTGGAGTACCAGGAAATGCCCGCCTATATGAATGCGCTGGACGCCATTGCCCCAGATGCGGAACCGATTCATTATTTCCCGAACCTGTACGCGGAATCTCCCCTTGTGGTGGGGGATGCCAAGAAGGCCATGGATGGCAGCGATTTTGTGGTGGAGAGCAGTTGCTACACCCAGCGCCAGCCCCATTTGGTCATTGAGCCGGACACCGCTTTGTCCTATATCGACGAAGAGGGCCGGGTGACGGTGCAGTGCAAATCGCTGGACATCATCATTGCCATGGGCAGTTTGGCGGACGGCCTTGGTATTCCGCCGGAAAAAATGCGGATGATACAAAACAACACGGGTGCCAGCTTTGGCTACGCGGCCACGCCCTATACCCAGGCCGTTATGGCGGTGGCCGCCATTGCCACCCAGCGGCCTTGCTGCCTTACGCTGGATTACGAGGAACACCAGCACTTCACCGGAAAACGCATGCCCTGTTTTTCCAATGTGCGCATAGGCTGCGACAAAGACGGCAAATTGACCGCGATGGAAGTGGAGGCACTGTACGACAAGGGCGCCTACACCGAGCTGACCGCGGGCATTTTGAAAGGTATGAAATTCATTGGAACGCCCTACACCATCCCCAATGCCACGGTGCTGACCAAAGCAACCGTAACCAACCACAATTTCACAACGGCTTTCCGTGCGTTTGGCTCCCCACAGGTGTACCCCGCGTTCGAACAGGCCATCGATGACTTAGCCGAAAAAGCCGGAATCGACCCACTGGAATTCCGCCGGAGGAATGTGTATAAAACCGGCGAGTTGTGCAGCACCGGGCACCCGATGGACATCTACACGATGGAGACCCTGTGTGACAATTTGAAACCCCGGTATCTGGCGGCCAAAGAGCGGGCTGCCAAGCACAGCACCCCGGAAAAGCGCAGGGGCGTGGGCGTGGCCTGCGGGGTATACCATGCCAGCGCGGGGCCGCTGGACCGTAGCGAGGCCGCCCTTGAATTGAACGCGGACGGAAGCGTGACCTGTTTTAACACCTGGAGCGACCAAGGGCAGGGCGGGGATGTGGGCTCGGTTATCCACACGCATGAGGCGCTGAAGCCACTGGGCTTAAAGCCGGAGCAGATTCGCCTTGTGCAAAGTGACACTGCCATCTGCCCCCCCTCCGGCGGCGCTTACAGCAGCCGCTCGAACGTCATGGTAGGAAATGCCATATTGGATGCCGCACGCCAATTGATGGAGGCCATGAAGAAGCCAGACGGCACCTGGCGCACCCATGCCGAGATGGTGGCCGAAGGAATCCCTGTTAAATATACCGGCGTGTTTGACCTGGCGGGTGTGGCGAACCTTTCTGCCCTAAACCCGAACGATGGCCAGGGAAACTTTTTCCTGATGTACACCTATGGCCTGTTCCTGGTAGAGGTGGAGGTGGACACGGCCAGCGGCAAAACACAGGTGCTTAGCGTGGATATGGAGGCCGACGTGGGGGTGGTTACCAACCCGCAATCTTTAGAAGGGCAGGCCTTTGGCGGTTTTGCGCAGGGCATTGGCATGGCGCTGAGCGAGGATTACGAGGACATGGAAAAGCACACCAGCCTGCTGGCCTGCGGCATTCCCACCATAGATATGGTGCCGGACGAGATGCATGTGCACCATGTGGAAACGCCCAGGGCCCTGGGGCCCCATGGCTCGGGCGGGGCGGCAGAACTTTACCTGACGGCACCGCACGCCGCCGTGCTGAATGCTTTACACAATGCCTGCGGTATCCGGGTGCGGGAACTGCCCGCCACGCCCGAAAAGGTATTGGCTGAGCTGAAAAAGAAAGCGGAAGGCGTGAACGAGCCCTACCGGCCATATTATTTGGGGGCCGATTTCCATGAGCGGATGCAAGAAATAAAGGAAAACCCTGTGCAGGTGGTTGAATTCAAAGGGTTCTCGGGCTAAAATGGGCCTAGCGGCTCACACCAAATGGTTGCGGCGCGTATGCGCCGCAACCTATGTTTTATTCTAATGGCAGCAAGGGGGCTTACCGGTGGAAGAAAACCAGCCAGAGATGAGGGTGTTTGAGCAAAAACACAATTGCGTGCAGGGAGAAGCGCCTTTTTGCACGGCGGCCTGCCCGCTTCACGTGGATGTGCGCCTGATGATGGCACATATTCAAAAAGAAAACTGGGAGGCCGCCCTTGAGCTGTACCGCAGTGCGGTGTTGCTTCCGGGCATCGTGTCCCGCCTGTGTACGAAGCCTTGCCGCGGTGCTTGTTTACGGGCCAAAATGGGTGATGGGCTGGAGATAGGCTTGCTGGAACGCTGCCTGGTGGAAACGGTTCCCCTTCCCCCCAAAAACCGGTTTATTCGCCCCAAAAATCAATCGGCCATCGTGGTGGGCGCAGGGCTTGCGGGGATAGCCTGTGCCCTGACGCTGGCGCAAAAAGGGTTTTTGGTTACCCTGCATGCGAACGGAGCCTACCCCGGCGGTGCCGCCGTGATGCATCCCTTGCTGGATACGACGGCCGCCATTACAGAGATAAAAACCAAACTGGAAAGCTGCGGCGTAAGCCTGCGGCTTTCCAGCCCTGTGGACGCCCCAGAAAATCTGCCGGCCGATGTGGTGCTGTTGGCGGAGGAAGAGGACGCCGCGGTGCCCGGCGGTTTGCTGGCGGGGGCTGGCGTTCCGCTGGTGCAGAACAAAGCCGACCCCCACATTTTTTATGCCACTTACCTCCCCACGCCAGAGCGTGCCCTGGCCCAGGGAAAACAGGCGGCCAGGGCCATGGAACAGTATCTGGGGGGGCTTACTTTTCCGGTGCTGGAAGCCGCTGAACCCAAAACACGCCTATACACCCCCCTGGCCCAGGGTTTGGCGCCGCTACCGGCCACCGCCCCCGGCGAAACCGGCGCTTATACCCGCCAGCAGGCTCAAGAGGAGGCCCGGCGCTGCCCGCTTTGTGAATGCAAAGCCTGCCTGCCGCACTGTTTGTTTTTGCAGGAGGGCAAACAGCACCCCAAGCAATATATTGTGGAAGCGCAGCAAAGCCTACGCACCCTGAAGCTTCTGCAAAGCAAGCTAAAGGCACGCCGCACCAACGCCTGCAACCTCTGTGGCCTTTGCCGGGAGTATTGCCCCGGCGGCGTGGACATGAGCGAGGTCTATCTGTACAGCCGCCGCATCATGCACAGGCAGGGGGAACTGCCGGAGGCATTCCATGCATTTTGGCTGGAGGACATGGCGTTTTCCCAATCGGAAGAAGCCTTTCTGTGCAAGGCGGAGCCCGGGTTTGAGACGGTAGAGTATTTGTTCTTTCCCGGCTGCCAACTGGGGGGTGTGCAGCCAAGCCAGCTACAGCAGGTGTATGCGTACCTCAGGGAGCATCTTGGGGGCGGGGTGGGTATGCACCTGGGCTGTTGCGGCGCGCCCGCCGAATGGGCCGGTTATGAGGAACAGACACAGGAACTGCTGGAACATTTCCGCGCCCTGCACGCCAAACTGGGAAACCCGGTGGTGATACTGGCCTGCCCAAGCTGTGAGAAACTGTTTGCCAAATATCACGCGGACATACGGCGGATGCCGCTGTGGCAGGTGTTTTGCGAACAGGGCCTGCCCCAGGGCGCCCGGCCTGCGCAGCAGCAAGAGGTGGCCGTGTTCGACCCTTGCGCCAGCCGGTATAGCCCCCCCACGCAGGGCTATGCCCGCCGTTTGCTAAAGCAGATGGGGTACGCGGTGCAAGAGCTTCCCCACCATGGCCGCTATGCCCAATGCTGTGGGCACGGGGGGCTTATTTCGGCCTCCAACCCCCAAATGGCAAAGCGGGTGGCGGCCGATAGGGTGGCGGCCAGCAGCCTGCCGTATGTAAGCTATTGCACCAATTGCTGCGAAATTTTCCGGCGGGAGGGAAAAACAGCGTGGCATTTGCTGGATTTGTTGTTTGGGGCGGATGCCCAAAACGCGGCGGGGAGCCTGGCGCTCAGCTACTCGGCCCGGCGCGATAACCGCAGGAAACTCAAACAGACCCTGCTGAACACCTATTGGGGGGAGGCGTTTTCACTGGAAAAACCACAGGAATGGCTGGGCCTTGCGCTGGAGATACCCGGTGCTTTGCGCACGAAAATGGAAGAGCATTTGATTTTAGAAGAGAATATCCAGCAGGCCATTTACCGCGCGGAAGCCAACCAAAGCAAACTGGCCCAGGGGGAACAGTTCATCTGCCACTTACAGATAGGGGTGGTTACCTACTGGGTTTATTACCACCCCCTGCCAGGCGGGCGGTTTGCCGTGGATAATGCGTATTGCCACCGTATGCAAATTGTAGAGGAGGCACCCAAATGAGCGAAGCGCAGCAGCTACTGTGTATGAAATGCCAAGTGCCCTTGGAGCTGGCCCCCGTGGATTTATGTTACCTGGGGCACAGTTTTACGCAGGAATTGCCCCGGTGCCCCCGTTGCGGCCAAATGCTGGTGCCAGAAGAGCTGGTGCAGGACAAAATTCAGCCCGTGGAAATTACGCTGGAAGATAAATAGACCCCGGTTTTCAAGCCCTCACACTTTGGCCCAAACGCCATAGGCATAGCCAAGGCCGCTTTTTGGGCCCCCAGGTTCCATGCCCATAGCCTGCCAAACCGGGGAAGACGAGCCATACTCCCACAGCAGTTTGGCCGTAAAAGCGCGCAGATGGGGCGTGGCATCCTCCCAAACCAAAGGGGAGAAGCCCGCTTTTTTTGCCAGTGTGGCCCATTGTTCCCGGCTTTTGGCCCAGATGGGGGAGGCGGCGCTATCCTGGGGGGAGTTGCCGGGGGAAACGGGCTTATAAAAATCGGTGACAATCCATTTCCCGCCGGGTTTTAGAACACGGTGTATTTCTTTCCATACCCTATAGGGGTCTTCAAACAGGCAGCAGGTACACTCGCATATCGCGGCGTCAAAATAGGCGTCACCCCAGGGGATGCTTTCCGCCCTGCCCTCGCGCAGGTCAAGCTGGGGGTAACGCTGTTTTGCTTTTTCCAGCAAAGCGGCGGCACTGTCCAGCCCCGCCACAAGGTAGCCCTGGGCGCCCAGGGCACCGGCCGTTTCGCCCAGGCCGCAGCCCACATCCAGCAGGCTCTGGCCTTTTTCCAGCCCGGCCGCCTGTACCGCCTGGTTTGTCAAAGCAAGGCCGCCGGGCCGAAGCGTTCGGCCCAGGCAGGCCTGGAAGGCGTCCTCCTCGTAGATGTTGTGGGTAAGCAAAGCCATGACCCCCTTTTTGGCGCTGTGGTTTGGGTGGTGATGGATGGTGCCAGCAAGGGCTAAGCCAGCGTGTTTTTGCGCCGCAGCTGGCCCCATTTTTACCGTAGGAGGGGCGCTATGAGCCCAGTGAAAAAGCAGGACGGGTGTGATTCTTTTTGGATGGAACCGTGGCTGGACAGCCTTTGCCCGGCCAGTTCCCCCGTGAAGCTGGCCCGGTGGCAGGAGGAAAAAGCGAAACAAGCCATCCTACGCGCCAAAGCGTGTAGCCCTTTTTACCAGCAGCACCTCGCCAAAGTTTCGGCCTTGGATATGGCGCGGCCCAACTGGCTGGCCCAAATTCCGTTTACGGATGCGGCCACCATTTCAAAACAAGGGCCGGGGATGCTGTGTGTGCCGGCCCATGAGGTAGCCCGCATTCGCAGCATTCCCACATCGGGCAGCACGGGCCCGGCCAAGCGTATTTTTTTCACCGAGGGAGACCTGGACAGGACGGCCCGGTTTTTTGACGCCGGAATGCGGCATATGGTGCAGCCGGGGCAAGAGGTTGCGGTGATGATGTCCAGCCCGCAAGAGGGAAGCGTTGCCGATTTGCTGGAAAAAGGGCTGGAGCGTTTTGGGGCCAAAGCGCGATTCTGCGGCCAGGTGCACAATGCCGAGCAGGCGGCCCAGGAGGCTTTGGGGGCGGCCTGCTTGGTGGGTTTGCCCTCGGAGATGCTATACCTTTGCCGCAAGGCCCCCCATCTGCGCCCCAAAACCGTGCTCCTCAGTGCCGATTATGTCTCCCCAGCCGTGGTGCAAGCCTTGCAGCAGGCCTGGGGTTGCCAAGTGTTTTCGCATTATGGGCTCACCGAGACGGGCTATGGTTTGGCCGTGCAGTGCCCCTGCCGGGAGGGCCACCACCTGCGGGCGGCGGAATTTTTGGTGGAAATTATCTGCCCCAAAACCGGGGCGGTGTTGCCCGTAGGGCAGGAGGGGGAACTGGTGCTTACCAGTCTGTGCAATGAGGCGCTGCCCCTGCTGCGCTACCGCACCGGAGACATCACCTCGCTGCTGGCCCAGCCCTGCCCCTGTGGCAGTGTGCACCCCCGCCTGGGGCCGGTGCGGGGCCGGTATACCCACCTGCAAGAGGCGGTGAACATCTATAGGCTGGATGACCTGCTCTTTTCCCTACCGGGTATGGTGGGCTATGAGGCAAGCTGGGAGAGGGAAACCCTTTGCCTGCTGGTGGAGGGCCCGGTTCTCCCGGAGCAGGAATTGCGAGACCGGCTGGGTGTTCCGCTGAAGGTGGAGTACGGCCCGGTCAAGCTGGGCGGCCGCGAAAAGCGGCGGGTGGGCGGCGCGTTTTATGGCGGTGAACCGGCAAAACACGGATGACCCGCAACCCGCCTTGCCGCCGTAGATGGCGCAGGGGCCAGGGTGGGGCGGCCTACCGGCTTTCCGCTAAGCGGGCCACCACGATGTAACGCTGGTCGCCCCCCACCAACTGCACACAGGTGGACATCACCAGGAAGCGGTCTTGGCTGGTGGTGTTTTCTAAGGCGAGGTTCGCGCCGGGGGCTTCGGCCATCCAGGTGATAAAATCTTGCAAAGCGCCAGGGCGCGAAAAATCTTTCCTATACAGGATGTTTTCGTCGCCCGTGGTAAAGGCGGCCACCACCTCGTAGCGGTTTTGCGACGTGGGGCTATAGAGGAACACTTCCCGGTTCTGGGCGAAATACGCCGGGTCCTTGTACCGGTGGAGCTGGGTGAAGAAGGTGTCTTCGGAGGTGAAATGCCCATAGGCCACCGTCACGGGGTCCCTAAAATCCTCGCTGTTGCCCATGTCTATAAAAATGGCCCCCCATTTGCTGGGCTGGCCCTCGGCGCTGGTGCGCAGGTAAAGGCTGTTGTCCACCCCGCGCATCACGGGGTAATCTATCACCGTGCCGGGCACTTCTATCCAGCCAATGGTGTCCGCATTGCCAGCCTGCAAGGCGGCAAAATCCAGCCCGGTGCGAAACGGCTCCCGTGGTGCCGGGGCAGAGGAGGACGGCGGGGCGGTGGCCGCAGGTTCGGGCAGAACAGAAGAGGCGGGGGGCGGTTTTGCGGTTTGGCAACCGGCCAGGCCCGGCAGGAACAGGCAAGCGGCCAGCAGGGCCAGGGCGTTTGTGCGCCAAGGGCAGGGGGGCTTTGGCATGGGGAACTGTCCTTTCCTCGGGATAAAAAGCAGGGCAGGGCCCTTACAGGCCGTTTACCACGTTTTGCGGCCGGCCGGCAAGGAAACCGCGCAGGTTTGCCACCGCCGTGTCCATCAGCCGCTGGCGGGCATCCAGGGGGAGCCAGGCGTTGTGCGGCGTGATGAAACAGTTCTTAGCGCCCATCAGGGGGCAGTGGGGGTCCATGGGTTCCCGCGCCAGTACGTCCAGCCCGGCGGCATACACCTTGCCGCTTGCCAGCGCGTCGGCCAGGGCCTGTTCGTCCACCAACAGGCCCCGGGCGGTGTTCAGCAAAATCACCCCATCCTTCATCTTGGCCAGGGTGGCAGGGTTAATAAGGCCCTGGGTCTCGGGCAGCAAGGGGCAATGCAGGCTGATGATATCCGATTCCGTCAGCAGGGTATCCAGCGGCACATAGCGGGCAATGGCACGGCCCTCTTCGGTTTCGCGGCTGCCGCTGGCCAGCACACGCATGCCCAAGGCGGCGGCCAGGCGGCCGGTTTGCTGCCCAATGGCCCCAAAGCCGATGCAGCCAAAGGTTTTGCCTGCCAGGGCCAGCAGGGGCACCCGGAAATAGCAAAAATCTGTACCAGCGGCCCATTCGCCCGCGTGCACGGTGGCACTGTGCCGCCCCACCTGGTTGGTGATTTCCAGCAGCAAAGCCAGGGTGTGCTGGGCCACCTCGTTTGTGCTATAGGCGGGAATGTTGGTAACGGGGATGCCTTTTTCCCGCGCGGCGCCCAGGTCTACAGCGTTGGTACCGGTGGAAAGAAGCCCTATATAGCGGAGGTTTTGGCAGCTTTGAATGCTTTCAGCGGAGAGATAGGTCTTGTTGGTGAAGAGGATATCGGCCCCTTCGATGCGGCTGGCCAATTCTTCGGGGCCGGTGCGGTCATACACGGCCAGCTCCCCGGCCGCGGCAATGCCCTCCCAGGAGAGGTCTCCGGGGTTTGTGGCGTAGCCGTCCAAAATCACCATTTTCATCGGCCATTTTCCTTTTCCAGCGCGGCCACTTTGGCCACCCGCCCGGCGTGCCGCCCGCCCTCAAACTCGGTGTTCAAAAACAAATCCACCATCATCTCGGCCAGGCCGCTGCCCACCACGCGCCCGCCCATACACAGGGCGTTGGCATCGTTGTGGCGGCGGGTGTATTCGGCGCTAAAGGCATCGGAGCAGCAGGCTGCCCGGATGCCGCGCATCTTGTTGGCCGCTATGGAGATGCCCACCCCCGTGCCGCAAAACAGCAGCGCGCAGCGGCAGCTACCGTCCAATACGGCCTGGCAGGCGGGCCGGGCAAAATCGGGGTAATCCACGCTGTCGGGGCTGTTGGTGCCAAAATCCACCGTTTCCACACCCAGCTTTTCCAGGTGGGCCTTGATGTGGTTTTTCAGTTCGAAACCGCCATGGTCGGCGGCCAGGGCAACCGGTTTATTCATGTGTGGGGCCTCCTATGCTGTATTTCGCTTACCAGTATACCATAGCCCATGCCAAAAGGAAAAGCGGGGTTTGTGCTGGCCGGGGCGGCTGTGCTATACTGGTGCCTGGGGCCAAAGCCCCCCAATAGCACGGCTGAACGAAGCCTATGGAGGAGACATGCAAAACACGCAAACCGCAAAAGGCCACCTGTGCGCCCTGGCCTGTGTGCTGATGTGGGGCACCACCTTTATTGCCACCAAGGTACTGTTGGTGGAATTTAGCCCGGCGGAGATTTTGTTTTTCCGTTTTACACTGGGGTATTTGGCCCTGCTGGCCGCCTGCCCAAAGATGCTGCACGGCCTGACAAGGCGGGAGGAACTGTTGATGGCGGGGGCGGGGCTGTGTGGCGTCACCCTGTATTTTTTGATGGAGAATATCGCCTTGACGTATTCCTCGGCGTCCAATGTAGGGGTGCTGGTTTCGGTGGCGCCCTTTCTCACCATGTTGTTGGCCCACTGGTTTGCCAAGGAGGAAAAACCAGGCCCTTGGTTCTATCTGGGCTTTGTTTCGGCCATCCTGGGCATTTTTCTCATCAGCTACAATGGCGCAACGGCGCTGCAATTAAACCCCCTGGGGGATATTTTGGCCATTGGCGCGGCGGCGGTGTGGGCGGTGTATTCCATCTTGGTAAAAAAAGTAGGGCAGGGCGGCCACAACAGCCTGCTGGTTACTCGGCGCATTTTTTTCTATGGCATTCTTTTTATGGTTCCGGCCTTTTTCTTTCTGCCTTTCCGGCTGGATTTGGGGCGGTTTGCCCAGCCGCAAAACCTGTTTACCATGCTGTTTTTGGGCCTTGGCGCTTCGGCGCTGGGCTTTGCGGTGTGGAACTGGGCGCTGAACATCCTGGGCGCCGTGAAGGTGAGCGTGTACATCTATCTGGTGCCGGTGGTCACGGTCATCACCTCGGTGCTGGTATTGGGCGAACGCATCACCCTGCTTTCGGCGGCGGGCACGGCGCTGGCGTTGCTGGGGCTGGTGCTTTCAGAGCGGGGGAAGGGAAAAGCCCGGAAACCCGGCTCCCAGCGGGGGGCAGCATGAAAACAGAAAAGGCCCCTGCCATTTGGCAGGGGCCTTAGTTGCGCTTTGGCCCCCGTGCCCACACCCGTTAGGCAAAAAAGGTGTCCAGCACCTCCTGCGGGGTGATGGCCCCAAAACAATCGGCCAGGGGGAAACGGGAAAGCACGGCAGCCACCTCTTCACGGCGTAGGGGGCAGCCCACCAAAGCCTCGCACAACTCTTCCAAAGAGCCGCGGCAGAGGAAATCTCCCCGGAAATCTGCCTTGGTGATGCAGCCCTTTTCCACCAGCAGAAGCACTTCCAGCAGCCCCCCCTCCCAGCGGTTCCGGCCACGGTAATCGTAACGGGGGCTGTGGCCAAAATTCCACTCCCAGGTGTTGTAGCGGCTGGCTTGCAGCGCTTCCACGGCCTGTAGCTCGGCGGGGTTTAGCGTGCCTGCCTCAAAGCCGTTTTGGGCCAGTTGGCCTTTTAGGTATTCCCAAAAAGCGGGCATGTCCATATCGGCTGGCAAGGCAGGGCGTATGTTGCCAATGCGGCTGCGCACCGATTTGGAGCTTTTGGATTGGAACTTGCTGGGGTCGGCGTTCAAAGCGCCCGCCACCATGGCAGGGTCGGATTCAAACAGAAGGGTGCCGTGGTGCAAAATGCGGCCCTTGTATAGGCGCTGCGCGGTGCCGCTCACCTTTTTTCCATCCACCAGGATATCGTTGCGGCCCGAGGCCTCGGCGGCTAGCCCCAGGTTTTGCAGGGCCTCTACCACCGGCTGCGTAAAACGGCCCATGCTCAGCATCTCGGCATGGCCGGAATCGGTGATAAAGGAATAGTTGAGGTTGCCAAGGTCGTGGTACACGGCGCCGCCGCCGGTGATGCGCCGCACCACATGCACGCCGTGCTGTTCCACAAAGGGGCGGCAGATCTCCTCCTCGGCGTTTTGGTGCCGGCCAATCACCACGGTGTTGGCGTTCTGCCACAGCAGCAGATAGTCGCCCTCGCGGCGGTTTTCCAGCATATATTGCTCAAAGGCCAGGTTGTAGCGGGGGTCTTGCGATTGGGTTTCTAAATAGGTGGTTTTCATACGGGTACTCCTGCCTTACAAAAGGATATCCGCCTGTGGCAAGGCCACAGGCGGTTACATGTTCACGCTGGGGAAAAGGTTTTAGTCCTCGATACGCTCGAAACGGCTCACACGGTGGATGCCAAAATTTTCTTCGTCTTGAATGGCGCGTAGCATCACATATGGCTTGTCGCATTTGGCGGCAAATTCGGCCTCTAGCTTATCTTGAATATCCTGCCGCAGCATTTTGTTCCAGGCGTCCATGCTTTCCCAGGCGAAGATATAGTGAATCTCGCCGGGGTTGTTCTCGTTCACCCACACCTCTTTGTACAGGAAGGGGATGTGCTCAAATTCCTCATGCAGGGCCTCGCCTAGGGTCCAGATGGCGTGGTCGGTTTCCAGGCACTCTTTTAGGTATTCGGGCTCGGTTTTGTAGATGAGATGCTCAATGGGGTAGTGTTCGTCTTTGATGTACCGGTATTTTTTTTCGCTGAGTGACATGTTGCAAGGCTCCTTTATCTTCTTTTTAATACGGCGGCGCCATAGGGGGTACCGCTATTTTTTGGCCACCAG
This sequence comes from uncultured Oscillospiraceae bacterium, assembly GCA_964472465.1. GTDB lineage: Bacteria > Bacillota > Clostridia > Oscillospirales > Ruminococcaceae > JAAYCI01. The sequence goes on from CAYYLW010000002.1 coordinate 61,484, forward strand.
CTTGGTGGTCATGGCCAGTTTTTCGCCCAGTTGGCGGGCGCGCTCTAGGCCGTACTCATCATCCATCTCGCCGGAACCATCGCCGGGGTTCCACAGGCTGGCCCCGCCGTATACACCCACCCCACCGTTACAAATGGTGAAGCCCTGGGTGTTGAAAAAGCCCATGATGCCATTGATGGCAGATTCCTGCCCGCCGTTGCGGGTGCCGCCCACGGCAATGGCCGCGCCCACCTTGTGGGCGAAGTAATCGGGGTCCTTTTGCAGCATCACCCAGGTGGGGCGGAAACGGTTGAAGAACACGGATAACTGGCCGGTGATGTTCATCTCATACACCGGTGTGGCCACCAGCAGGCCGTCGCACTGGTACACTTTGTCATACAGTTCGTCCATGTCATCGTGGAACACGGTGCAGTAGGGGGAGTTATCGCGCAAGCATTTGTTGCAATGCACGCAGAAATTGAGTTTCCTGGCACGAAGTTCCACCAGTTCAATCTCCACGTCACCGGTGGCTTTGGCGGCCTCAAGGGCGGCTTGCAGAGCCTTGTAGCTGGATTTTTTGCGTGGGCTACCACAAACACCTAGAATTTTTACCATACTATACAACTTCCTTTCTTTTGTAAAAGCAGGCATACCGTGTTCTGCATGGCCTGCTGTTATTGCTGTAAAACCGCCAAAATCTTGTCCGGGGTAAGGGGCAGTTGGCCAAGGTCGGCATCCAAAGCGTCGTTCACAGCCCCCACGATGGCGGGCACCACCGGCACGATGGAACTTTCGCCCACGCTCTTGCCGCCAAAGGGGCCGCCCTCTTCAAAGTTGTCCACAAACTGTACGTCAATATGGGGCATATCGCTGGCTTTGGGCAGGCGATATTTTTTGAGATTGGTGGTTTTTGGCACGCCATTTTCGTCTAGCACCACCGCTTCGAACAAGGCCATGCCCAGGCCCATCATAATGGCGCCCTCTATCTGGCCTTCCAGCAACAGGGGGTTCAGCGGGGTGCCAATGTCGCACATAGCAAGATAGTCCTCCACCTTCACCTCCCCGGTCTCCCGGTCGATGCGCACCTTGGCAAAATGCGCGCCGTAGCTGCCAGCGTTTGTGTCGGAGTTGTAGCGTGCCAGTTCAATCAGCCGGGTGCGCTGTTTTTCGTAGGCATAGCTGGAAATTTCGGCCCGGGTGAGACTTATTCCGCCGGGGCCCGCCACCACACCGTTTTCAAAACGAAGCGCCTGGGGGCTGCATTCCAAAGCGGCTGCGGCGGTGTCCAGCATGGTATCCAAAAGTTGGCGGGCCACCGTTTCCACGGCTGCGCCACCGCTCCAGGTGTTGCGGCTGGCGCCAGAGCCCATGTCGTAGTTGCAGCTATCGGTGTCGGAGTGAACCAGGAACACCTCTTCCAGCGGGCAGCCCATCACTTCGCTCACAATCTGCCGCAGTAAGGTGTAGGTGCCTGCGCCATGGTCGGTAACGGCAGTGCGCAACAGGAAGCTACCGTCCTCGTTCAGCATCAGTTCGGCCAGGGTGATGTCCGGCGCAAAGGGGGCCACGCCTTTGCCGTGCATGGCGGTGGAAACACCGTAGCCGTAGAGGTAACGCTCCGTGTTCAGGCTTTTGCGGGCGGCCCATTTTTCTTTCCAGCCGAAGGCTTTGGCACCCTGGGCTAGGCATTCGCGCACCTGTGCGCTACCCAGGCTGTCGCCGTGTACGGGTTCAGCGCCAAAGGGCTCAATCAAGTTTTTCTCCCGCAACAAAACGGGGTCCATATTCAGCGCGCGGGCGGCCTTGTTTACCAGCAGTTCCAGCGCGGTGAAAATTTTGGGCGAACCAAAACCGCGCATGGCCCCACCCACGGGGGTGTTGGTGTAGACGTTATAGCCATGGAAGCGCATGCTGGGGGAGGCATATACTTTAAACATCTTGCCGCACATGGCGTTCATCACGTTGATGCTGCCGCCGCAGTACGGCCCGGCGTTCATATAGTTGGTGAAACCAAAACCGGTGATGAGGCCCTCTCTGGTTAGGGCCATTTGGCCATATAGACGCACGGCGTGCCGGGTGTAGGTGGAAACGATGCTTTCGGCACGGTTGTAGCGGATTTTCACCGGCAGGTGCCCGGCTTTTTTGGAAAGCAGCAGGCAAAGGGGCTGTAGCAGCACGCCGTCCTTGCCGCCAAAGGTGCCGCCAATTAAACCATTGTGCAGGTGTATTTTAGTAAACGGCACGCCAAAAATTTGGCTGAGCATCACCTGTACACGGTGCACGCCCTGCTGGGGTTCCCACACCTCCAACTCGCCGCTACGGCTCCACTGGGCGATGCAGAGATGTGGCTCAATGGCGCCGTGGTGAATCATGGCGGTTTCGGTGAGGTTTTCCACCCGCACTTCGGCCTCATGGAGGGCCTTGTCCAGGTCCCCGCACTCTGTGAGCAGTTCCTGTAGCAGGTTGCCCTCGGGGTACAGGCGGGGGGCGTTTTCGGCCAGGGCCTCTTCGGGGTCGAACACGCTGGGCAGTGGCTCGTACTCCACGCGGATTAGTTTAACGGCTTTGCGGGCAATCTCTTCGCTGGTGGCGGCCACGGCGGCCACCTCGTCGCCCACAAAGCGCACCACTTCGTCCAGCACCCGTTCGGTGGCGGGCAGCGGGTCGCGCGACCAGCGCATGATGCGGTTGAAACACCCCTTCGGGGCGTCTTCGTGGGTGATGACGGCGCACACCCCGGGCAGGGCCTGTGCGGCCGAGGCATCAATCGATTTGATGCGTGCATGGGCCACGGGGCTGGTGAGCACCGCGCCATACAGCAGGCCGGGAAAGGTGAGGTCATCGGCAAATTGGGCGCTGCCGGTTACCTTTTCGAAGGCGTCTATGGTGGGGGTGGGCTGGCCGATATACGGCCCTACATACTTTTTCATACTAGCAGCCCCCCTCTTCCCGCAGGTAGCGGCCCGCCAGCAAAATGGCCTCTACTATTTTTTTGTAGCCGGTGCAACGGCAGAGGTTGTTGTCCAGCGCACCCATGGCTTCTTCGGCGGTGGGCTGCGGGTTTTTGCGCAGCAAGGCCAGGGCGGTCATCACCATGCCAGGGGTACAAAAACCACACTGGATGGCACCGGCATCTACGAAGGCGCGCTGGACGGGGTGCAACTGTTCACCCTGGCTCAGCCCCTCAATGGTTAAAATTTCTTTGCCCTCCAGGTTTTTGGCCAGCAGAACGCAGCTATTTTTAGCTTCGCCATCCACCAGAACCTTGCAGGCGCCGCAGTCGGCGGTGCCGCAACCATATTTTGTGCCGGTGAGGCCCATGGTCTCCCGCAGCACATGCAGTAGGGTCCAGTTTTCTTCTATCTGTACCACAGCAGGCTTACCATTGATGTGTAGATTGATGCTTTTCATCGTTTTTTTGTCCTTTCTTGCAGAGGTATAGGCGCATGTGCCCTGCCGAAAAAACGGGGGCGACATGCAAGCATGCCGCCCTGATAAAGCCGTGCGATGGCTAAACTCATTAGAAGTCTTAACAAAAAATATTTTAACACAGCTGCCCTTAAACCGCAAGGGGAGGGGGCTTTTTTAGTCTCTTCGCCCAAAAAAACGCTTTGTTTTTGTGAATTTGGCGGGGAAACCCGGGTTGCCCCTGGTCTCCCCGCCGAAGGTTTGCACAGTAATGTGGATTGCCGGAAAAGTTTCTTAGGCGTCCAGCATCTCTTGGGCCTTGTCTTGCTCATATTCGTTGGGCACGGTGATGACGCCACTGGCGATATCCTCGTATGCTTTGTCGGCCGCGGCAATCACCTCTTCCGGCAGGGTGGCTTTAAGTGCGTCATTCCATTTTAAGGTGATGCAACCGTCGGCCAGGGTGAGGAACATCGTCTCGGCCTTGGCGGTGCCGCCCATAATTTTGTTGGTGGCCCCCAGGTAGCCCGCGCCGTAGTCGCAGATGATATTCACAATCACGCGGTCGGGGGCCAGGTCGGTAAAATCGCCCAGGCTACCAAAAGTATAGATGTTTTCGCTCTCGCTCACGGCCTTGATGGCGCCGGATTGCCCCTCGTTGGTGTTGGAGTAGATCATGTCGGCACCGCTTTTAATTTGGTTAAGCGTGGTCTCATAGCACTCGTTGGCATCGGGGCTACTCAACACAGCGCGCATCACCTCAATATCTGGGTTCACACTTTTGGCGCCCAAAGCCCAGCCCATAGGGGTTTTGGTGTAGGCGGGGTAATCGCCGCCTACGGTGATTCCCAGCTTGTTTGTCTCGGTCATCATACCGGCCACCACACCGGCCACGTAGGTGCCCTGCTCAACACACATAATCACAGGGAAGAGGTTGTCGCGCACTTCGGTGCCACCGAAGGTGACAAACCAGGTGTCGGGGTAATCGGCGCAAATTTCCGCAAAGGGCACCGAGCACTGCCCGCCGTGGCCAAAGACGATGTTGTAGCCCTCGCTGGCCATGTTCTCGCCTTCCTGCTTAATCTCCTCGGCGCTACCGGCCTCCACAACAGAGACGGTATAGCCCAGGGTCTGCTCAATCTTCTTGCCAGATTCCGCCCCCTGCTGGCTGAATCCACCGTCGGTGGGGCTACCGGGCAACAAAATACCGATTTTGATGTCCTTGGGGTCTTTTGTGTTACTACCGCTGGTAGCCGCCGTGCTGGTGGGGGCTGTGGAGCCAGAAACCGCTGCAACGGCGCTGGGCGACGCAGAAAAGGAGTTTCCACCACATGCCGCAAGGCTGAAAATAAGTAATAAGGCCAGTACCAGGGCAAAGCATTGTTTCTTGTTCATTCCATTTCCCTCCTGTTTTTACGGGTGCTATTGTTCCATAAAACTACCGGTTTTATGGGGGTACAACGCAAATAAACGCACGAAAAAAGGCGGCCTGCATACGCGTGCCGCCCCTTAAAGCCGTGCGATGGCTTAGTGCTAGGTAGTACAATTGTTTCTGTTGCCATCTTAGCATATTCCATAAAAACAATCAAGATAAAACCTTAAAATAATTTAATTTGTAACCATTTTGGCAAGGCAGGGCTGGGGTAAAAGAAAACACCGCCACATAAGTGACGGTGTTTTGCGGTTTTAACGGAATGCAATGTGTGTACTAGGCGTCCAGCATTTCCTGGGCTTTGTCCTGCTCGTACTCGTTGGGCACTTCAACAGCGCCGCTCTTTACGTCTTCGTAGGCTTTTTCCACGGCTGCAATCACGTCCTCAGGCAGGGTGGATTTCACGGCTTCGTTCCACTGAATGTCCACACAGCCATTGGCAATGGTGAGGAACATGGGCTCCGCTTTCACGGTGCCAGCCATAATCTGTTTGGTGGCGTCCAGGTAACCCGCGCCGTAATCGCAGATGACGTTCATGATGACCTGCTCGGGGGCCAGGGAGATGAAGTCGCCCAGGCAGCCGATGGTGTACACGCCCTCGCTTTCGCTTACGGCTTTCATGGCACCAGCTTGGCCTTCGTTGGAGTTCGAGAGAATCTGGTCGGCACCGCTCTTGATTTGGTTGAGGGTGGTCTCGTAGCACTCGTTGGCATCGGGGCTGCTCAGAACGGCGGTCATCACTTCGATATCGGGGTTCACGCTTTTGGCGCCCAGGGCCCAGCCGGTGGTGGTTTTGGTGTAGGCGGGGAAATCGCCACCCAGGGTGATGCCGATTTTGTTGGTCTCGGTCATCATGCCGGAAGCAACACCGGCCACATAGGTGCCCTCTTCGGCGCACATGATTACCGGGAAGAGGTTGTCGCGGATTTCGGTGCCACCAAAGGTGACGAACCAGGTATCGGGGTAGTCTTCACAGATTTCGGCAAGCGGGGCGGAGCACTGGCCACCGTGGCCATACACGATGTCATAGCCGTCGTCGGCCATGGTCTCGCCTTCTTGCTTGATCTCTTCGGCGCTGGCGGCTTCCACCACAGAAACGGTGTAGCCAAAGGTCGATTCAATCTTTTTGCCAGCCTCGGCGGCCTGCTGGCTGAAGCCGCCATCGGTGGGGCTGCCGGGAATCAGGATACCAATTTTTACGTCTTTGGCGTCTTTGGCGCCACTGTCTGCGGCGGCGCTGCCGGCGGCAGAAGAAGCGGCAGGGGCGGTGCTGCCACTAGCGGCAGGAGCGGCGCTGCTGCTGGTGCTGCCACCACAGGCGGCCAGGCTGACGACCAACAGGGCAGCCAGGGCAAAGGAAAGTAGCTTTTTCATGTTCATTCAAATATCCTCCTAAAAATGTGGGCTTTCGTATGGAACTATCCGCACCAAAGCACCGGCCCCGGCGCCTTGGAACGCAACAAAGGAAAGTGTGGGACTAGGCCTTGATGTAGGGCTGGCCTTTGGCGCTGGCATCGATGGCCTTTTGCTTGCAGGCGGCAATAACGGCCAGCACAGTGATGATATAAGGCACCATGAGAATGAGGTTGTTGGGTATGCCCAGCCCCAGGTTTTGCAGGGTCATCTGCAGGGCGTTGGCGCCGCCGAAAATCAAAGCGCCAATCAGTACGCCTTCCGCCTTCCACTTGCCCAGTACCACCACGGCCATGGCAATATAACCTTTGCCGCCGGTCATGTCCACATTGAAACCGTTGGATTGCGCAATGGCCAGATAGCTGCCGGCCATGCCCATCATGAGACCGCTGAACATGGTGGCCAGGTAGCGTGTGGTGAACACGTTGATGCCCAGGCTATCGGCCGCTTTGGGATGTTCGCCCACGGCGATGATGCGGGTGCCGATGGAGGTACGGTTCATGAGGAACCAAATGGCGGGTACCATCAAAAGTCCGATATACACGATGATGTTGTGGTTGAACAGCATCTCGCCCAGCACGGGAATTTGGGACAGGCCGGGGATGGGCATCTGCTGGAAGGTTTCCACCTGGGTACCGCCGGTGGAAGCATCGAAGAAAAGTTTGCGGAACAGCACGGCGGTCATGCCCGAGCCAAACATGTTGATGGCACAGCCCACCACCACCTGCGGGGCGCGGAAGTGGATGGAGACCACCGCGAAGAGGGCCGAGACAACCACACCGGCGGCCATGCCGCCCAAAAGGCCCAGCCAGTAGTTCCCACCGGTGTAATAGGTGACGACGAACGAAACGAACGCGCCCGAGAGCATGGTGCCCTCCACACCGATATTGATGATGCCGGCACGCTCAGAAACCAGCAGGCCCAGCGCGGCAATCAAAAGAGGGGTGGCCATACGAATGGCCGAAGCGAGGAAGAAAGCCAATAAGTCCATACTCTAGGCCTCCTTTCCGGCGGCGGTTTTCTTTTCCGCCTTGCGTTTGGGCAGCCCACGGTTCACCGCTGCCACGGCCACAAAGATGATGATGATGCTTTGCACAATGTCTGCGAAAGAGGAGGACAAACCCAGGTTCCGCTGCATGGCGGCAGAACCGGTGCGCAAGAAGCCGAAGAGCAGGGCGCTGAAAACAACGCCAATGGGGTTGTTGCCAGCCAGGATGGATACCGCAATGGCGGTATAGCCGTATCCTGGGGAGATGCGCTCAAACAGGTAGTGGGAACTACCCGAGAGCTCGAATGCACCGCCCATGCCAGCCAGAGCGCCCGAGATGAGCATGGAGAAAATGGTGGTGCGGGTGACGCTGATACCTGCGTATTTGGAGGCGGTGCTGTTGTAGCCCACCGCACGTAGTTCAAAACCAAAGGAACTCTTAAATAGAATAATAAAAACGACGATGGCCACCAGCACGCCCACCAGGAAGCCGGGGTGGGATTTGGTGCCGGGCAGCAGGTAGGGAAGGAAGCCCTGCTCTGCGATGGCGTAGCTTTGGGGCTCGGCTTGGGCACGGTCACGCAAGGGGCCGCGAACCAGGAAACCCACCAACTGCAAGGCGATATAGCTGAACATGATGGTGGTGATGATTTCCGAGATGCCACTTTTGGCTTTGAGATAGCCCGGGATGAGGGCCCAGGCCGCACCGGCCAGCGCGCCACCCACTATCATCAGTACCATTAGCAGGGGGCCGGGCAGGCTGGTGAAGGTGATGCCCACCCAGGTGGCCGCGGTGGCGCCCAGCAGGAACTGGCCTTCGGCGCCGATGTTGAAGGTGCTACCGCGGTAAGCCACGGCCACGGCGATACCGGTGAAGAGCAAGGGGCTGGCGTTGTTCAGCAGGTTGCCGAATGAACGCATGTTTTTGAAGGAGGCTTCCCACATAGAGCCGAAGGCCTCCACGGGGCTGTAGCCGAAGGCGGCCAGCAGCAGGGCGCTTACGGCCACCGCGCCCAGTATGGCCAGGAAGGGCCGTAGGATGGAGGAGAGAATGCCTTTGATACTCAATTGACTGATCATGCGCCCACCCCTCCGTCTTTCTCCTGTTCCCGCCCGGCCATCATCAGGCCAATTTCGGCAATGGGGACATCGTAGCTCACTTCGCCCATAAAGCGCCCGCCGTGCATGACCAAGATGCGGTCACTCAGTGAGAGAATCTCGTCTAAGTCGGTGGAGATGAGCAGTACGGCGGTGCCTTTTTCGCGCTCCTCCACCAGCTTTTGCCGCACAAACTCAATGGCGCCAATGTCCAGGCCACGGGTGGGCTGGATGGCCAGCATCACATTGGGGTTGCGGTCTACCTCGCGGGCCAAAATCACCTTTTGCTGGTTGCCGCCGGAAAGGCTGCCCGCCGGGTAGTTGATATCGGCTGGGCGTACGTCAAACTCGCTAACCAGTTCGGCGGCATGGCTTTCGATTTTCTGGGTGTTGAGGAAATGGAAGTTGGAGTATTGCTCGCTGTGCTGGTTGCTCAGCACAAAATTGTCTTTCACGGGGTATTGCAGCACCAGGCCTTTTTTGTGGCGGTCGTCCGGGATATGGGCCAGGCCGTGGTCCAGGTGGTGGCGGATGCTTTTCTTGGTCATGGTTTCGCCGCCAAGCAGAACGTCGCCGCTCTCTATCTTGCGCCCGCCCACAATGGCCTCGCCCAGCTCTAGCTGGCCGTTGCCGTCAACGCCGGCAATGCCCACAATCTCGCCAGAACGCACCGAGAAGGAAAGTTTCTTCACGGCCTCCAGGCCTTTGTCGTTCTTCACACAAAGCTCCCGCACGTCCAGGCGTACCTCGCCGGGTTCTTTGGGCTGGATGTGGCGGTCCAGGGAGACGTCGCGGCCCACCATCATGCGGGCCAACTGATCTTTATCGGTCTCCTTTACATCCACAGAGTCCACCACCTCACCCAGGCGCATAACAGTAACGCGATCGGTGTATTCAAGCACCTCGCTCATTTTATGGGTGATTAAGATGATGGAGTAGCCCTCTTTTGCCAGGGCTTTGATGGAGGCGAACAGCTCCTCCACCTCTTTTGGGGTGAGCACAGCGGTGGGTTCGTCCAAAATCAAAATTTTGGCTTGGCGCATCAGCACCTTTACAATTTCCACCTTTTGCTGCACGCCAACGGGCAACTGCCAAATCAAAGCGGTGGGGTCGATATTGAAACCAAAGCGGTTGCTCATATCGGCCACACGGCCATTCAGCACCTTCATGTGGTGTACCACACCGGCTTCTTTCATGCCCAAAAATACGTTTTGGGTAACCGTGAGCTGGGGGATGAGCATGAAGTGCTGGTGCACCATGCCAATGCCCTTGGAAATGGCCACACTGGGGCTTTCCATCTTCACTTCTTCCCCACAGATATGGATGGTGCCCTCATCGTGCCCATATAGGCCGTACAGGATGTTCATCAAGGTGGATTTGCCTGCCCCGTTTTCACCCAGCAAGGCATGGATTTCCCCCTCCTTCAGGGTGAAATCCACCTTTTTGTTGGCGCAGAAGCTCCCAAAATATTTGTAAATTCCGCGCATTTCAACCACGTTCATTTTCTGGCTCCTTTCAAGTAGATGGGTGGCGTTGCAGGGTAAACCCAGCGTGCAACCATACCCGGAGAAAATGATAAACGTTTGGTATGGTTTTTATAGGCTTCTACAGGGCAAGAAACGGCCCCTTTGAAGAAAATCCATCTGCGTGAGCACATCATAATTCTTTTATTTGAATCTATACTAAAAAAGCAAGAGGTACAAAATTGCTTTCAACACAAAACACCTTGTAGTACATAGGACTATTTAGATTTTAGCTTTTCTTCCTGTAAAGTCAATATGTTTTTCGGCATTTCATAAGATACGTATAATTTAGAGAAAAAATTTTGTGGTTATTGAACAATAAAAATGCACTATTTCCCGCAATATAATTTTACAACATCCCTTGCACTAGGTAATACAAAATGTTATGATTATGAAAACCATGCAGAAATCCCTCTCTTGTATCAATTATAAGGAATGGTGACCATGGAGCAATTGCACATTACGCGGATGGACAGTGAGGAACTTTCATATAGAACCAAAGTTGCCTTGCTGGATATTATCCGGGAAAACGGGAAAGACGGGGCCCCCTTCAAGCTGCCCAACGAGGACGAGCTTTCCCAGCGCCTAGGGGTGAGCCGAAATGTGCTGCGCGATGCACTGATGAGCCTGGAGGAGATGGGTGTGGTAACCCGCCGCCGCAGCAAGGGCACCATTGCAAACCCCAAAATAGCCACGGCGGTTTGCCGCCTGGACACAAACCCGGAACTGTTCTGTGCCATCCGGGATTCTGGTTACGAGGCGCGGGTGGAGACCATCCGTTTGGGTTTTGTGTTCGAGCCGGACGCGGTGCTGGAAGGCGATGAGATGTATCTCAATGTGGAGAAGCTTTTCTATGCCGATGACCTACCCGCCGCTTTTTGCGCCGACCATCTTTCGGGCCGTCTTACCGCGCAGGCGGGGGAAAATATTTTGGCCTTGCGGGATTTGAGCCATTATCATTTCTTGGAGACCTACTGTGGCACCTCATTGGCCTACACCATGGCCAATATTGATGCCACCCTGCCGCCCCCCTGGTTGGCCGAACTGATGCAACTGGAGCCGGGCGAGCCAGTGCTGGTGATGGATGATAGCGGCTATAACTATGACCATGAATTGGTGGTGCACTCAAACATCTATTTCCGCCGCAATTTGTTGCACCCCAAGTTTTTACGAAAAAGCTGGTAAGGCGATAGAGAAAAAAGCCGCTGTGAAAACAGTGGCTTTTTTCTCTATCTAGGTGATGGGCCTAGCGGTATTCTTTTACCTTAAAGCGGCGGTCCTCGCCATGCCAGGCGCGCACAAACTCGCTATCCATGGCCTTGTGGGTCTCCTCTTTTTTTCCGGCCAGCCAGGCGGGGTCGATGGCTTTGAAGGCCTCTTCACTCTCCCAGAAATACAGGCTGGTCACCTCGCCGGGATGGTCGGCGCTCACCCATACTTCGCCCCCCAAAAAGCCGGGGGTGGCGGCAAGCCCTTCCAGCCAAATTTCTTCTTCCAGTTGCATATAGCGCTCGGTGTCTTCGGGTTTTACACGGATGGTTAAGCCCTCTACGAACTGGGGTTTTGCAAATTTAGTGGTCTTCATAGATGGTATCTCCTTTTGGCAAACATAATCTTGCAATTGCATAATACCGCCAACGTAGGTTGGCGGTATGGGTGGTTTTTTTGCGCCGTTTTCACCCCTATGGCAAGCTGCGGCTGCTGGTGTTTGCCCAGGGGTGAAAGACGGGCGGGTCTGCCCGGCAAAAGTCTATTTTTTCTTGGCGGGCATACCGTGGATGGCACAGCCCAGCACTTCGCACAGGGCTTCTTCGAAGGCCTCACTAAGGGTGGGGTGCCCGTGCATGATGCCCGCGGCCTCTTCCACGGTGAACATCCCGCCCATGGCGGTGGCCGCTTCGGCCAGCAGGTCGCTGGCGTTGGGGCCCACGATGTGCACGCCCAGAATCTGCTGCTTATCGGCGCTGGCCAGCACCTTGACCATGCCTTCGGTATCGTGCATGGTGAGGGCCTTGCCGTTGCCGCTGAACTGGAAACGGCCCACGGTGTAAGGGGTACCGGCGTCTTTCAGTTCCTCTTCGCTCTTGCCAATGGAGGCCACCTCTGGGAAGGTGAACACGGCGCTGGGGATGAGGTCATAATCCACGCTGGCGGGGTGCCCGGCCAGTTTTTCCACGCACACCTTGCCCTCTTCGCTGGCCACATGGGCCAGCATTACCCCACCAATCACGTCGCCAATGGCGTAGACGCCCGGCAGGCTGGTTTGGTAGTTTTCGTCCACCTGGATGCCGCCGCGGCCATGGGTGATGCCCACGGTATCCAGCCCCAGGCCCTCAATGTCCAGTTGCCGCCCGGTGGATACCAGCACCTGCCCGCAGGGCAACTGGGTTTTTTCGCCGCTCTTGTCCGCGGTGACCATCAGCCCGGCGCCGGATTTCTCGATTTTTTCCACCTTGGTGGCCAGCAAAAAGCGGATGCCTTTGCTCTCGAGGCATTTTTGCAGCCGGTCGGTGATTTCTTTGTCGATGGCGGGGATGATTTTGGGCATGAACTCCACCACCGTCACCTCGCTGCCGAAAGCCTGGTAGATGCCGGCAAACTCGATGCCGATGACCCCGCCGCCGATGATGACAATCTGTTTTGGAATTTCCGCCATCTCCAGGGCTTCTTTGCTGGTGATGACCCCGGGGCTATCGATGCCCGGAATGGGGGGCAGGGCGGCCTTGCTGCCCGAGGCGATGAGGATGTTTTTGCACGCATGTACCTTGGCGCCGTCTTTCCCTTGTACCTCCACCTTGCCTTGGCCCAGAATTTTGGCACTGCCGCGTAGCAGCTCCACCCCGTTGGCTTTCAGCAGAAACTCCACCCCGGTGGAGAGGGTCTTCACAACGTCCTCTTTTTCCTTGCGCAGCTTGTCTAGGTTCAGCCTAAAGCTGTCCACCTCAAAGCCGTAACTGGCGGCGTTTTGCAGATAATGCGCCACCTGGGCATCCTTAAACAGGGCCTTGGTGGGGATGCAGCCGTAATTTAGGCAGGTGCCGCCGAAGGCGTCTTTTTCTACAATGGCCACCTTCATACCCAGTTGGGCAGCGCGGATGGCGGCCACATAGCCCCCAGGCCCCGCGCCAATGACAACCAAATCGGTCATGGGAAACACTCCTTATGCTGTGTGCTAGTATTGGTAAGCCGTCAAATCGGCCGCGCAGGTGACCCCGTAGTGGAGTTTCTGGCGGGTGAAGAGGAAATTTTGGTGGTGGATGCCCACACTGAGAAGCTGGGAGTGGGGGTGATCCAGATAGCCGAAGGGCTGTGCATAGCCCGGCGTGGTGCCGCCGCCCACAAACACCATGGAATAGTTGATGAAATACTCGTCCAGCGCGCCCAGCCCCAGTAGATGGGTGCAGTAGGAGGGGGACTCCACACACACGCGCTCCATACCCAGCTTGCGCAGAATATACAGCAGCAGGGGGGTGTTGGGCTGGCTGCCCTCGCCCGTTACGATGACGGGGAACACGTCAAAATCCTGGTAGAGGGGGCCAAAATTGAAAGCGTCCACCTCTTCGCGGGTTTGGAAGGGCCCCCAGTAGAGGTGCTTGCGGGAGGAGTTCTTTTGCAGGTGTGCCATGCCGTTTGGCGAGGTGGCAATCACCATCTTGTACTGCTCGGCGGGGTCGATGTCGAAGGAGTAATGGTCCAGCGGGATATCGGTGCCGTCTAGCGAGAGCAGCACCACGGCGGGGTTACAGGCCTGGCCTAGGGCCTCTTTACGCTGGCGGGCCAGGTCTTGGTCATACACATGGCAGCTCACGCCCGGCTCGTTCGCCAGGGTACCCGCCCCCACCAGCACGCCATCGCTGAGGGCGCGCAGCAGATTCAGAACCCAGAAATCACCCAGGGAACCGGCGGGGTCCATAAAGTTGTTTTTGGCCACCAGGGGGCCGGCGGGGTTGTCCTGATAGGCCATTTTGCCATCGGAGCTGAGCACGATGGAGGAATAGGTGTAGGGGCGGTCCTCCGGGGGAGCGGGAAACTGCACAGCGGTGTAGTATTGGTCGGCATCGGGCAGGGTGGCGGGGCGGGTGCAGCTTTCTTGGATGGCCTTGAAAGCCGCCTCGTCCCGGAACAGCATCTGAATTTTCAAGTCCTCTTTGGGGGTGGAAAAATAGTGCAGTGGATTCATGTTGTTCCTCCTAGGCCAAGGTACGGGGCGGCGCGGCGGCCTGCCCCCACTGTGTGTTGCCCAGGCCGCTGCGCTGTGCAAGCCGCCGGGCCAGCCGCTGGGCTTCATACAAAACCTTTTCCTCGTCTACGGTGGTCATGCGCCCCTCTTCCAGCACCGGTACGCCCTCCACCAGTACGGTATCGATATTTTGCGGGGTGGAGCAATACACCAGCGCACTGATGGGGTCGTGCAGGGGCAGGGAGAACAGCCCGGGTTTGTAGACCACCAAATCGGCCTTTTTCCCTACTTCTACGCTGCCAATTTCGTTTTGTTTGCCGGTGGCGGCGGCGCCCCCCAGGGTGGCCATTTCCAGCACCCCGGCCGCGGGCAGCACCAGTGGGTTGCGGGTGCTTACCTTTTGTAGCAACGAGGCGTTTTTAATCACCTCCAGCATATTTTGGCTATCGTTGCTGGCAGAGCCATCGCAGGCCAAAGAAACGGTGAGGCCGTCCTCCACAAAGCGGTAAATGGGCGGTGCACCGGAGGCCAAAATCATGTTGGAGAGGGGGTTATACGAGATTTTTACATCGTGGCGTTTGAAGGCCTGGAAGTCCTCCTCCTGCATATTCACACAGTGCACGGCGATAAAATCTGGCCCGAGTACGCCCAGATACTCCATCTCCTCGATGGTGCGGCGGCCATAGTGTTCCAGGCTGAAGGCGTCGTCGTCCAGCGTTTCTACGATGTGCATGGTGATGGGCAGGTGTAGTTCGTTTGCCATTTTGCGCATCTCGCGGAAGCCGTCCTCGCTTTGGTCCCAGATGATGCCGGGGGCGATGGCCACCGAAAGGCGGGCGTTGCCACGCAATTCTTTTTCCAAGCGGCGGATGGCGTCGAAGAAGTCCTGCTCAACCTCCACCTGCGGGCAGGCAATTTCGGGCGGGAAACCGCCCACAGTGGTGAAGGCGCGGCCCAGGATACCCCGGATGCCCACATCCTCGAAGGCGCGTAGCACCGCTTCATCCAGCCCGGGCACGGGGTGGCAATACTGGTAATCTAGCAGGGTGGTGGTGCCGCTGCGAATGCCCTCGATACAGCCCAGAAGGGCGGCGTGGTAGATGGTTTCCTCGTCGAAATTGTGCAGGGCCACCCGCACCGAACTGTTCAGCCAGTCCAGGAGGTTTTTGTCCCGCCCCAGGCCCTTGAGCATGGTTTGGAACAGGTGGCTGTGGGTGCTGACAAAGCCGGGGAACACCACTTTCCCGGCCAGATCCATGGTGCGTGCAGCGGTGTATTCCTGCAACAGCTCCGCCCCGCCCACGGCGGCAATGTTGCCGCCGCTGATGGCGATGCAGGCGTTGTCTACAATTCTGCGGTTTGCGTCCATGGAAACCAGGTACGCGTTTTTCAAGATGAGGTCGGCTTGTTTCATACAGCCCTCCGAATATCAAATAGGTGCTTGGCAGCATACAATATAAAATTTGGAAAACCCAAAGGCAAGCTCTGGGTTTTCCGGCCGCAGCTATTTACATTACAGCCATTTGAAATCTTGCAGCCCGGTGACGACCTCTTGCAGGAAACGGGCCGCGGGGGCACCGTCGATGAAGCGGTGGTCGTGGGTGAGGGAGAGGTTCATGACGCTGCCGGGCACGAAAGCGCCTTCCTTCACCAGCAATTTTTCGAGGATGGCCCCCACGCCCAGGATGGAACCTTCGGGCGCGTTGATGATGGGCGTGAAGTAGGTGATGCCGAACATGCCGAGATTGGTGATGGTGATGGTGGCGTTGCCCATCTCCTCGGCGGTAAGGCTACCGGCCTTGGCTTTCTCGCTGAGGGAGGCCAGTTCCAGGCAGATGGTGCGCAGGTCTTTGAGGTTGGCGTCCCGGATGACGGGAACCAGCAGGCCGCTGGGCACATCCACCGCGCAGCCAATGTGTACCCGGGCGCTGGTTTTGATGTGTTTGTCGTCGGGCATGCTGGTGCGCATTTTGGGGTGGTTTTCCAGCGCCTGGGCCACGCTTTTGATGAGCATGGCGGTGTAGCTGAGCTTGACGTTCGCGGCCACATACTTGCCCTTGATGGACTTGTAGGTTTTGACGAGGCCCGTCACGTCGGCTTCGGTGGCGATGGTGATTTGGGCCGAGCCGTGCAGGCTGTTCATCATGCCGCGGCAGGTGGCGCTTTGCATGGGGGTCATCTTGGCCACCACGTCGCCCTCTTCGGCAGCGGCTGTGTCGTACACGGCGGCGGCCGGCGCGGCGGCCACGGCCGCTGCGCTTACCGCGGGCATGCCCGCGGCTGTGGCGGCAGGCGCCGCCACAGGGGCCGCCGCAATGGCTGCCTCCCCAGCGGGTTTGCCGTGCTTTTTCAGGTCCTCGATGGTGATCATCCCCAGCAGGCCCGTGCCCTGGATGTGGGCGTAGGAAAGGCCCTTCTCCTCGGCAATTTTCTTCGCCCGGGGGGTAATTTTCACCTCGCCCGCAGGCACTGCGGCAACAGGGGCGGCCGCGGGGGCAGGTGCAGCAGGGGCTGCTGCCGGGGCGCTCTCGGCGGCCGGGGCCGCCGCACCGGCGGCTTCGTCCATGCTGTCTGCCAGCAGGCAGATGGTCTCGCCGCAGGCCAGCTCGTCGTCCACGCCCGCCAGCAGTTTCAGCACAAAGCCATCGCAGGGGGCCTCGGCGGTGTTGCTAATCTTATCGGTGTTGATCTCGGCCAGGGCGTCGCCTTTTTTCACGCTGTCGCCCTCTTTCACTATCCATTCGCCGATGATACCGGTCTCCATAGAGAGGCCGAATTTAGGCATTCCAACTTCCGTTACCATAAAAAGGGGCCTCCTTTTAGTATTCCATTACAGCGCGGCAGGCTTTCACCAGCTCTTCGGTTTGGGGCAGAACATAGTCCTCCAGGTTCGGGGCGAAGGGCATGGGGCTATCCAGCGAGGTGCTGCGTTTGATGGGCGCGCGCAGGTATTCGAAGATATCCTCGTTGATCATGGCGGAGATTTCCGCGCCCCAGCCGCCGCATTTGGGGCCTTCCTGGGCCAGCACCAGGCGGCCGGTTTTGGCCACTGAGTTCTTGATGGCGTCCTTATCGTAGGGGAACACGGTGCGCAGGTCAATAATCTCGCACTGCACGCCTTCTTTTTCCAGTTCGGCAGCGGCCTTGTGGGCCTTTTCCAGCATAATCTGGGTGGCCACGATGGTGAGGTCTTTGCCCTCGCGCTCAATTTCCGCCTTGTACAGCGGAATTTCGTACATCTCTTCGGGCACCTCGCCCTTCACGTTGTACAGGGCCTTGTGCTCCAAGTACACCACGGGGTTATCGCTGCGGATGGCGGAAATCAGCATGCCTTTGGCTTCGTAGGGGGTGGTGGGGGCCACCACCACAAGGCCCGGGGTGTTCATAAACCAGGGCTCCACGGTGGCGCTGTGGTGGTAGGCGCAGCGGATGCCGCCGCCCTGGGGGGCACGCACGGTGATGCCGCAGAAGGCCTTGCCTTGGTACATGTAGTTCAGTTTGGCGGCATTGTTGGTAAGCTGGTCAAAGCCCACGCCCAAAAAGTCGGCAAACATGATTTCGGGCACGGGTTTCAGCCCGCAAACGGCGGCGCCGCAGGCAAGGCCCAAGATGGCGGCCTCGGAGAGGGCGGTGTCCTTAATACGGTCGGGCCATTTGTGCCAAATGCCTTTGGTGATGCCGAAGTCGCCGCCCATTTTGGCCACGTCCTCGCCCAGCACAAATACGCGCTCGTCCTCTTCCATTATCTGGCCGTAAGAAAGTTTTCTGCTCATCGTAATTCCACCTCTCTGTCAGCATAGGTAAAGGTTGTGGCTGTGTCCAGGCCGGGGACGGGGCTTTCCAGGGAGAATTTCAGCATCTCCTGCACGTGGGCCTCTTCCTCTTCCTCAATTTTTTTCAGGGCGGCTTCGCTCACTTTTTCGCGTTTTTTCAAAACATCGCGGCAAAGCTTCAGCGGGTCGCGGTCTTTCCAGTGTTTCACCTCTTCGTCGGGGCGGTAGGCGGCGGGGTCGCCCGCGAAGTGGCCCTGCCAGCGGTAGGTGTCAAATTCGATGAGGCTGGGGCCCTCACCTTTGCGGGCACGTGCGGCGGCCTCTTCCACGGCCTCCACCACGGCTTCTATATCGTTTCCATCCACCCGTTTGCTGGGCACTTCGTAACCTTCGCCCCAGGTTTTCAGTTGCTTTTGGGGGTGGGCTTCGGTGTAGTGGGTGGAGATGGCGTATTGGTTGTTCAGCAGGCAGTAGATGATGGGCAATTTCCAAGTGGCGGACATGTTCAAACTTTCGTGGCAGGTGCCCTCGCCCAGGGTGCCGTCGCCCATGAACACGGCGGTCACGTCGTCGGTTTTGTTGTACACGGAGGCAAAGGCGGTGCCCAGGCAGGTGACAACCGTGCTGCCCTGGATGCCGTTAAAGCCCATGTTGCGGCATTCCAGGTCGTTCACGTGCATGGAGCCGCCGCGCCCGTGGTTGATGCCGGTCTCTTTGCCAAAAATTTCGGCCATCACGTATTTGGGGTCGGTGCCGGAAAGGGCAATGGCGCCGTGGCCGCGGTGGTCGGGGAATTTGTAATCGGTTTTGCGCAGCGCGTCCACCACGCCGGCCTGGCAGGCTTCCTGGCCGATGCTGAGGTGCACAAAGCCCGGCACGGTGCCGTTGGCGGCGTAGGTTTCGATGACCTCTTCAAAACGGCGAATCATCACCATGTCGCGGTACAGCTTCAAAAGTCTTTCTTTTGGCAATGCCATGATAGTTCCTCCTTTGTTAATTCAGGAAACTCTGTTCCAGCAGTTTGTAGTTGATTTCGCCCGCGGTGAAAGCGCGGCCGGAATTGATGTTGTGGATTTGGACTTTGCCCAGGGAGTGGACGTCATGGTCCACATAGAAGAAGTCGCGCCCGGATTTCTCGAACACATCCTCAAACAGCTCGCCGTAGTTGGGGCTGCTGGTTTTGCCCGCCAGTTGGTGGATGACCTTGGCGATGGAGATGTCGTCGCTGTCCACCCAAATTTCCACCTCACTGCCGTAAATCAGCGCGTCGTTGATGCGGCCCATGGCCTTCATCTCGTCCTTCACGATGGGGGCGATGGGGGCACAGCCGCGGGCCAGTACAATCTGCCCGGCGTGGAAGTTTTTCTCGAACATCTTGTGGCAGGTTTGCTCTAGCATCCTGGCCGAAACCTGCATGCTGCCCACAATGCAGGTGCTGGGGGCGATGAGCAGGTAGGTGTCCTCAGGTTTCACATGGCAGGCATCGGCAATTTCCTTGGCCACCTGCTCGGTGGGGTAGCGCACGTCTTGAATGCACAGCACGGCCTTGTCATAGTCGTCTTTGTAGTCGGTCATTTCAAAGTACCAATCGCTGGCCACGTGGGCGGTGGCACGGGCCGGGCCGCTGCCAATGGTGGCAAACTCGCCCTCACCCAGTTTCCAGCCGGCAATCTCGCTGCCCATGCAGGCCACCAGGGGCTGGTCGATGTACATCTCCACCGAGGAGAAGGAGTATTCGTCGTTGAGTTTGAAGCGGCCCAGGTTCACAATGCCGTGGTCGCCAATGGTGGCGCGGGTGAACAGCACGGCGGCTTTCCAGCTACCCTTGCAGGCAAGGCCCATGTCAATCAAATTAACGCCGCACTCCATCTTAATCACCTTGCAGCCCAGGGCTTCGGGGTCGGCCACAATCTCGTCCACCACTTTCATGGCCATTTTGTTTAAACTTACCATACTTTCTGCTACCTCCTAATTTTTGCCGGAAATTGCCGGAATTTCAGGTCTCTATGCGTTTGTTCTCACTATTTTCCTTAAAACAAGGCACACACATTTTAGGGCTTGCGGCCAAACACATCGATGGCGGCGCCCATGATGGGCCAGCTCTCGTCGCTAGCCAGGAACAGAACTATGGGGTTTACATCCTCCACCTGCAACATGTCGTCCAGCCCGATGGTCACGGCGGCATCGGAATCAAAGCGCTCGCGGGTGTGCTCGGTGTTGGTCATGCCCAGGTAGATGGCGTTCACGTTGATGCCGTAGTCCTTCACCTCTTCCGAAAGAATTTGGGTGAGGCTGACGATGCCGCCCTTGGAGGCGGCATACGCGCCGAAACCCGGGAAGAACAGCTTGGCCCCGGCGGAGGAGAGGTTCACAATTTTGCCATAGCGTCGCTCTTTCATTTTGGCGAGCACCGCGCGGGTGCAGTAGAAGGTGCCGTCCAGGTTGGTGGCAATGTGCTTTTTCCACTCTTCGTTGGAGGTATCGGCCACCTGAATGGAGTTATGGTAGGCCGCGTTGTTCACCAGAATGTCCACATGGTCGAACTCTTTATGGATTTTGTCAAAGCAGGCCGTCACTTCGTCTGCGTTTCCAATATCGCAGCCCATGGCTAGGGCCTTGCCGCCCGCTTTGCGAATTTCTTCGGCCACCGCCTCCACCTTGCTGGCGGTGCGGCCCAGCAGTACCACCTGTGCGCCCTCGGCGGCGAAGGCTTTGGCAAAGCCGGCGCCAAGGCCCTGCCCGGCCCCGGTTACCACGGCAACCTTGTCGTTGAATTTCATTCCAATACCCTCCGTCTTAAATTGAGTTGAAAGTGAAAAACCCTTTTCCACTGCCCTTTTACACTTGGCTTAAAATTCTTTCCGGCGTGAGGGGAAGCTGGGTAAACTCATGGCCCAAAGCGCCCGAAACAGCGTTGGCGATAGCCGCGGGGGAGGGCACCACCGAGCATTCCCCAATGCTCTTGGCGCCGTAGGGGCCGCCGGGCTCGTTTTCCTCCACCAGGCCAATGCGGATGGGGGGCATTTGCCCCGCGCGGAAAAGCTGGTATTGCCGGAAGGTGCTGTTTTTTATCTTGCCCTTTTCGTCATACAACAGGCCTTCGGAAAGCGCGTAACCCAGGCCCATTTGAATGGCGCCCTCAATTTGGCCCTCCACATTTAGGGGGTTCAGCGCGCGGCCTACGTCATGCACAGCCACATAGTCCAGCACTTTCACTTCGCCGTTTTCGGTGTCCACCTGCACCTTCACAAAGTGTGCGCCGTAGGAAACGGCCATGGAATCGGAGGCGAAGGTTTCGGCAATGGCCAGGTCGCGCTGGTTTTTCTGCCGGGCATGGGCCACCAGTTCTTGCAAGCTGGCGCTCTTGCCGTTTTTGGCGGTGGCCTTGCCGGCGGAAAACTCTATCTCAGCTTCGCTGGCCTCTAAAAGCTGGGCGGCCTCTTTGGCAAGCTCGGCCCGCATGGTCTCGGCCGCTTTCAGCGCCGCGTGCACGCTTACATAGGTGCCGCGGGAGGAATAGTTCCCCATGTCCCAAAGGGTGGCGTCGGTGTCGGCCTGGATGCAGCCGATATCCTCAAAGCGCATCCCCAGCACGTCGGCAATCACCTGCTGTTGCAGGCTCACAGAGCCGTTGCCCATATCGCACACGCCGGAAAAGAAAATGGCGGTGCCGTCCTCGTTCATTTTCAGCATCACGCCGGTGGTGTCGGGCCGCACGCCAAACACACCGTTTCCATGGGCCGCCGCGGCCATGCCAACGCCAATGCGGTAACGGCCCTTCTCCTTGCGGCTGGCGGCCTGCTCGGCCTGGGCCTGTTCCCAGCCAAACATCTCGCGGCCCTTCTCCACGCAGTCACGCGGGCGGGGGTTGCCCAGGGCACTGTCGAAGCGCAGGTCTCGCCCGTCGGGGGCAATCATGTTTTTCAGTTCCATGTCGGCCATATCCAGCCCCAGGGCGCTGGCAATCTCATGCATCTGCCGCTGCTGGGCAAAGAATTCCTGCGGGGAGCCAAAACCGCGCATCGCCCCGGCCGAGAGGGTGTTGGTGTACACCGCTGTGCCGGTGAAGCGGATGTTTTGGGTGTTCAAAATACGGAACAGCTTGCCGCACATGGCCCACACCACGCTGGAAGTGCCGCCCGCATGGGCACCGGCGTTGATGATGATGTCAAAATCCTGGGCGGTGATGGTGCCGTCCTTTTTCACGCCCGTTTTCAGTTTTACAATCATCTCGTGGCGGCAGCGGGTGGAGGGGATGTCCTCGCGGCGGGTATACACCAGGCGTACCGGGCGGCGGGCCAGAATAGCCAGCGCGGCGGCCACAGGCTCGCATACCATGTCAATCTTGCCGCCAAAACCGCCGCCTATAGCCGGGGCCACCACCCGTACGCGGCTCATGGGTATGCCGAAAATACGGCTTAGGTTGATGCGGTGGGCAAAGGCGTCCTGGTTCGAGCTCCACACGCTCAATTTGCCGTCTGCGCTATAATCCGCCAAGGCGGCGTGGGTCTCGATGGCCGCGTGGTGAATGGCGGGCAGGCGGTAGCTGCCTTCAAAAATCTGGTCGGCCTGGGCAAATCCGGCGTCCAGGTTTCCGCATTCCTGTTTTACCACCTCGGCAATATTGCCGCCCTCATGGATGGGGGCAGCGCCTTCGGCCAGGGCCGCCTCGGGGTCGATATAGAAAGGCAACTCCTCATACTCCACTTGAATCAGCCGCAGGGCAGCCTCGGCAATCTGCACGGTGTCGGCGGCCACGGCGGCCACCTTGTCGCCCACATAGCGCATGGTCCTGTCGAACACGCGTTCGTTTTTAATGCCGTCTATCTCCTCGCCGCAGCTATTGAAGCAGACGTCTGGGGTGTTTTGGTAGCAGGCCACCGCACGCACCCCAGGCAGGGCCAGGGCGGCGGAGGTATCGATGGATTTGATGCGCGCGTGCGCCACGGGGCTGAACAGCACCTTGGCGTGCAGCATGTGGGGCAGTTTCATGTCGGCGGTATAGCGCAACTGCCCGGTTGCCTTCATGGCGGCGTCGCGGATGGGAAAGCCTTTTCCAATCAGTCCGTTCTCTTTCATTGGGCAGCGTCCTCCTTCATGCGTTTTGCGGCCAGCTCCACGGCTTTTACAATTTTCACATAGCCGGTGCAGCGGCAGAGGTTCGGGTGAATGGCCGCCCGGATTTCCTCTTCGTTGGGCGCGGGGTTTTTGTCCAGCAGGGCCTTGGCCGACAGCACCATGCCGGGGGTGCAGTAGCCGCATTGCACGGCCCCGCACTCGATGAAGGCCTGCTGGATGGGATGCAGACCGCCATCGGGGCCGGTTACGCCCTCAATGGTCTCAATTTTTTTGCCCTCCAGCTTTTGCACTTGAATGAGACAACTGTTCACGGCCTCCCCGTCCAAAATAACGCGGCAAGCGCCGCAATCTCCAGTGTTGCAGCCGCATTTGGCGCCCGTTAGGTCCAGCACCTCCCGCAGCACATACAGCAGGTTCCAGTTTTTTTCGGCCAGAACCGTGCGGTCCTCTCCGTTGATATGTAGGCGAATTTCTTCCACTACGCCAGTCCTCCTTTTTTGGTTCTTTGTGTCGTTTTTTCGTATAAAATCAAAACCCACCAGGAGCAAGGCGCTCCGGGTGGATATCCTTTTTGCTCCCGCCTGGCAAAGCCAGGGCCAGTATGCATATCGGCAAAAAAACCGATAGTTTTGTAAGACAAAGGCGAAAGAT
This sequence comes from uncultured Oscillospiraceae bacterium, assembly GCA_964472465.1. Lineage (GTDB taxonomy): Bacteria > Bacillota > Clostridia > Oscillospirales > Ruminococcaceae > JAAYCI01. The sequence continues at coordinate 85,008 of CAYYLW010000002.1, forward strand.
TTGCCATGGTTGCCGTACAATTAATGTTGGTTCGAACAAAATTATGGCATAACAAAAACGTATTTCTAAGTGTACACAGGGGCTGCTGAAACAAAACAATGTCTTTTGTACTA
>CAYYLW010000003.1:0-61136 GCA_964472465.1 uncultured Oscillospiraceae bacterium
GAAGGATAAGTTCAAGGAAAATTTTAAAATTGTGCTGCCGGCGGCCCTCATTACGCTGGTGATTTTTGTGGTGCTGACCCTCAACCACACCTATACCGTTACCGAGCCGCTGGAATACAATCTGCTTAAAATATTGCCCTATTTGGTGGTGCTGGTTACCGCTTTGGCTGGGCTGAATGTGGTGCTGGTGCTGGTGACAGGCACGGTGCTTTCGGCGTTGGTGGGGCTGTTTACCGGGGCCATTCCCCTGGCGGAGATTTTCACGGTGGCGGCGGGCGGGCCCAGCGGCACCGGCGGCATCATTGGCATGTATGACATCACGGCCATCTCCATTGTGGTGGCGGGTATCATCGCGCTTGTGAAGGAAAACGGCGGCATTGACTTTTTGCTGTACACCATACGCCGCTTTGTAAAAGGCAAAAAAGGCGCGCAGCTTGGTATTGCGCTGCTGGGCGCTTTTGTAGATGTATGCACGGCCAACAACACCGTGGCCATTGTGATAGCGGGGCCCATTGCCAAAGATATCTCAGAGGAGTTTGGCATAAGCCCCAAGCGCACGGCCAGCCTGCTGGATATTTTTACCTCGGCGGGGCAAGGGCTTATCCCCTACGGCGCACAGCTTTTGTACGCCTCGGCCGGGGCCACGGCGGTAGGGCTGCTGCTTACGCCCTTTGATTTGATTCCCTTCTTGTTCTACCCCATTTTGATGGCGGTGAGCGCACTGGTTTGGATACTGCTGGGCTTGGGCAACAAGAAGGAAGCCGCGGCGAAAAGCTAACGTTTAAAACTTTTCTCTGGATAGGGAGGTGGGCGTATGGAGGACACAAGGCAGGCCCTGGCCCGCGCCTTGGCAAAGTGTGGGGACAAACGGAATATCAAAGGCTGCTATGCCGCTGTAAGCGCCGCCGCCCTAGAGCGGATAAAGCCCCTGTGGCGGCAGGAGCACAGCGGAAAAACGGCTTGCTATTTTTCGGCTGAGTTTCTGCTGGGGCGGGTGGTGACGGGCAACCTGTTCAACCTGGGCTTGCTGGAGGAAACCCAGGCCCTGCTGGCGGAGCACGGTTTTGATGCCGCGGCACTGGAAGAGGTGGAGGATGCCGCGCTGGGCAACGGCGGGCTGGGGCGGCTGGCCGCGTGTTTTTTGGACAGCGCGGCCACCGGTGGCTACCGGCTGGACGGCTATGGTATCCGCTACCGGTATGGGCTGTTCCGCCAAACCATAGAAAACGGCTTCCAAGTGGAGCAGCCGGACGATTGGCTGCGTTTTGGAGACCCGTGGAGCCTGCGCCGGGAGGATGAGCGGGAGCTGGTGTGTTTTAAGGACCAGCAGGTGTGGGCGGTGCCCTACGATATGCCGGTGGTGGGCTATGGCGGCCAAACGGTGAACACCCTGCGGCTGTGGCAGGCCGAGGCCGTGCAAGCCTTTGACCTGGAAGGCTACAACAGCCAGGACTATGCCACCGCCTACGCCGCCCAGAACGAGGCGGCGGCCATAACGGCGGTGCTGTACCCGAACGACGACACCAAAGCGGGCAAGCGCCTGCGGCTTAAGCAGCAGTATTTCTTTACCTCGGCCTCGCTGCAAAGCCTGCTGCGGCGGCAGAGGGCCCGGCTAGAAGAAGGCTGGGAAAGCCTGACGCGCCGCCTGGCGGTTCAACTGAACGACACCCACCCCGCCATTGCCATTCCAGAGCTTCTTCGCCTGCTGGTGGCCGGGGAAAACCTGACGTTTGAAACCGCCTTTGGCATTGCCCAGGAGGTGTTTGCCTACACAAACCATACCATCATGGCCGAGGCGCTGGAAACCTGGGAGACCGGGCTTTTCTGTGAGGTGGCCCCCGAGGTATACCCCTATGTGGTGATGCTGCAAAACCACCTGGCCAGGCAGCTGGCTAGCCAGGGGATACAGGATAAGGCCGACTACGATTTGATATCCGGTGGCCGGGTGCATATGGCGCGTATGGCGGTGTTTGCCAGCCACAGCGTGAACGGGGTAGCGGCCTTACACACAGAAATACTCAAGCAGGACGTGCTGAAACATTGGTATGCGCTGTACCCCCAGCGCTTTAGCAACAAAACCAATGGCATTACCCAGCGGCGCTGGCTGGGGCTGTGTAACCCGGAGCTTTCGGCCTTTATCACCAAGCGCATTGGCCCCGGCTGGATGTGCGATTTGAGCCAGCTGGAAACACTGACCCCCTACGCCTACGATGAGGAGAGTTTGCGGGAGTTTTGGGCCATCAAACAGGAGAAAAAGCGCCAGCTTGCCGCCTTTGTGCAAAAGCAGGAGGGGGGCTTTGTACTGGACACCGGGGCGGTTTTTGATGTACAGGTGAAGCGGCTGCATGAGTACAAACGGCAACTGCTGAACGCCTTTGCCATTTTGGATATCTACTTCACGCTAAAAGAGGGGGGTACGGAAAGCTGGCAGCCCATGGTGTGCCTGTTTGGGGCCAAGGCGGCCCCCAGCTATCACCGTGCCAAAGGGATAATCAAGTTTATTGGCGAGGTGGCCAAGGCCGTGAACGCCGACGAGGAGATGCGCGGGCGGCTGGCGGTATTGTTTGTGCAAAACTACAATGTGTCCTATGCCGAAAAGCTGATTCCTGCCGCCGAGATGAGCGAGCAGATTTCCACGGCGGGCACCGAGGCCAGCGGCACAGGGAACATGAAACTGATGCTGAATGGGGCTGTGACCCTGGGCACCTATGATGGGGCCAATATTGAGATTGTGCAGGAGAGTGGGGAGGAGAACAACTATATTTTTGGTGCGCGTGTGGAAGAACTGCGGGCCCTGGAACAAATATATAACCCAAGGGTGCTATATGCCCAGACCCCGCGTATCCGCCGTGTGATGGACTGCCTGGTGAATGGGCGTTTTAGCGATGGTGGAACCGGGGTGTTCCGCGAGTTGTATGACTCCATTTTAGAAGGGGCAAGCTGGCATAGGCCCGACCCCTACCGCCTGTTGCTGGATTTTATTCCCTACGTGGAAACCAAACTACAGGCGAACCGTGATTATGCCGACAAAGACGCATTCGCCCGTAAGTGTTTTTTGAACACGGCCCATGCGGGTAAATTTTCCAGCGACCGCACCATCCAGCAATATGCCACCGAGATTTGGGGGCTGTAGGGCAACCCGGCAAAGGCGCTGGGCGCCGCCACCCAAACCCTGCTGGCCGTTCCATGCCCCCAGCACCTTGGCTTGCTTGTAGAAGGCCTCCCCCAGCGGGAGGCCATTTTAAACCACCCCTCCCATTTTCTCACATATTTTCATTACATAATTTGTGTATGATACAAAATAAGCTTCACGAACGTGATGGCCGTATTGAGAAAACCCAAAGCATGCAAGTGTAAAAAACGAACAAAAACGAATATAACTATGGTATGATGATATGGATGGGATAAGGAGATGTGTATGAAGCTTGTATGTTTGAGCGGCGTGTTTTTAGGCGCATTGATTATGCTGCTAAGCATTGTAAAATATTATCGGGCGCTGGTGTTCCTACGCGCGCAAAGTTATTCAAGCAAAACGTTCTCCCGCTGGACCTACCTTTTGTGTATGTGTTTGATGCTCTTCTTTTTGGTGGGCTATCTGGCGCTGGGCACGGTATATCTGTCGCCCCGGGTGTTCACGCAAACCGATTTGCTGATTTCCACCATCTTCTTTTTCGGGGCGGTGTTTGTGTTCACTGTGATTACGGTGCAAGGGCAGATGTCCCAGGCCATTTCCCGCAAAACCAATGAGATTATTCTGGGGCTGGTAAACGCCATGGAGGCCAAAGACCAGTATACCAGGGGGCATTCGGTGCATGTGGCCAAACTTTGCGAGTTGTTCTATCGGCACCTGCCTCCCCAGTTGCAGGCCCAGGTAAACCAGCCCTTACTCAAGGACGCGGCCATTTTGCATGACATTGGGAAAATAGGCATTTCAGACGCGATATTGAACAAACCGGCCGCCTTGACCCGCGAGGAGATGGATGCTATCCAGCAGCACCCCCGCCTGGGCAAGCAGATTTTGCAGAACACCAGTTTCTCGCAACTGGGCGAGGTGATTCTGGCCCACCATGAGAGAATGGACCAGAAAGGCTATTATGGCATGCACCCAGACGATGTGCCGCTGGAAAGCCGGATGATTGCCATTGCCGATACTTTTAGTGCCTTGTATTCCGATAGGGTGTACCGCCCGCGAAAAACCTATGAACAGGCGATGGATATCCTGGGTAAAGCGGCAGGAAGCCAGCTAGACCCGGCCCTGGTAGAGGTTTTTCTGGCCATTCCGCGGGAGGAAATTGACGCGGTGACAGGGGACCTGTTTGCGGCGCAGTTGGCACAGCAACCGGGGATGGCCGGTTAGAAGAAATTTTGCACACGGTGGTTCTGCAACCAGCAAAGGGAGGAACAAAATGTCCACAACGGAAGAGTATGTACAGTATGTTTGCGGCCAGATAATGGGGGCAGGGGAACTGCGCTACCGCAAAATGTTTGGCGAATATATGGTGTATGTAGACGAAAAACCTGTACTGCTGGTGTGCGATAACACGGTGTTTGTAAAAAAACTACCGGGTATTTCCAAAAAAATGGAAGGGGCCGCCACGGGCACACCCTACCAAGGTGCCAAGGAACATTATATTTTAGATATTGATGATGGAGAAATGAGCCGGGCGCTGGCAGCAGAACTGGCGGCCATCACCCCGCTACCAAAACCCAAGAAGAAAAAAATATAGGAAAAGCGAAGCGATAGCCCCTGCACGGTGTGCCCACTGCATGCCGTGTTTTTTGTGCTATTATTTAAAAAAGAGAGTGGTGGCAGAAAAATTACTTACTATCAAATAAAAAATAGAAACAGGCAGAAAAGTGAAAAATTAGGTGGAATGGTGCATATTTTTTATTCTGCTGATAAAACGCAAAATACTAAAAAAATAAGCTAAAATTTTAGTTGACAAATGAATAATTTTTAGCTAGAATGATGGAAGCAAAACCGGAGCAGAACTTCTTTGGTGTGAAGTGTGTAGAAAACGCTTCTGTGGGGCCTGTTTTTGGGCAAAGCCCCTTGCCCAAAATATGAGAGGGTAGCTTCGGGGCTGGCGTGCTTTGCGAAAAGTTTGAATGTGGGCCCCCGTTTACGCAGGCCACCGGGCTTGCTACAAAAGAACTACAAAATAGGCGGGGGAGTTGTTTTCAAATAGGTGGGCTGGTACAATAGCGGTAGAAAGGGCGAAGAGCACAGTGGCGGGGGTTTTTGCCCTCCTCACGGGGCATTTTCGCAGTGAGATGCAGGTGGGTCTACCCACCCGCGCCGGAAATCCCTTGGCGTCATTCTCGCTTCCGGCGCGCCATACTGGCGAAAGGCGCAACCATTATCAAAATGGATAGGGAGGATTTCTATGAAAAAGCTGCTTTGTTTGGTTCTTGCACTGGTTCTGGTTCTCTCCTTGGCCGCCTGTGGCGGCGGTACATCCTCTTCGGCTGCGGCTTCCTCGGCAGCCCCGGCCGCTTCTTCCGGCGCGGCCTCCACGGCGGCCCCGGCTGCTGCGGGCGCTGGCATTGCCAAAGAAGACCTCAAGATTGGCGTTGTGCATATTTTGGACCCCTCCGACCAAGGCTATACCTTCAACCATGACTTGGGCGCCAAGTACATGATTGAAAAACTGGGGCTCAGCGAAGACCAGTACATCCCGAAGTTCAATATCAATGACCAAGACAGCGCGGCCACCCGTTCTGCCATTCAAGAGCTGGTGGAAGCCGGATGCCAAATAGTTTTCACCACCAGCTTTGGCTATGGAGACCCCACCGCTGAAATGGCAAAAGAATACCCCGAAGTGCAGTTCTGCCATGCTACCGGCGTGGGCGCACACTTTGCCGAACTGCCCAACCTGCACAACTACTTTGCCAAAATTCACGAGGCCCGTTACCTGGGCGGTATTGCCGCTGGCTTGAAGGCCAAAGAGATTGGCAACCCGAAACTGGGCTATGTGGCGGCTGTGCCCTACGCCGAGGTCATCAGCGGCTATACCGCATTCTTCCTGGGCGCGCAGAGCGTATACCCCGAAGTGACCATGGACGTAATCTATCTGGGTAGCTGGGGCGAAGCGCAGAAGGAGAAAGAGATTGCAGAGCGTCTGATCAACAGTGGATGCGGTGTTATTTCCCAGCACTCTGACAGTGTGACCCCGGCCGTGGCCGCGCAGGACGGCGGCGCCTTCCATGTGGGCTACAACAACGATATGGTTTCAGCGGCCCCCAAAGCCAGCCTGCTGAGCGCCCGTATCAACTGGGGCATCTACATGACCGAGGCAGTGCAGAACGTGATTGACGGCACCGAGATACCGGTGGACTGGGGCCACGGCATTGTAGAGGGCGCAGCCGATACCGGCGCTGCCTACCTCAGCCCCCTGAACACGGACATTGCCGCCGAAGGCACCCAAGAAGCCATTGACGCGGCTATCGCCGACATTCTGAGCGGCAACAACAAAATTTTCCAAGGCGCCTTGGTGGACAAAGACGGCAAGCCCCTGGAACTGTACAACTTCGACGGCGACCTGATTTTCACCTTCGAAAATGAGGATTCCGTGTTTGAAGAATCGGCCGACTTCTCGGCCCCGGCCTTCAACCCCGCCGCTGGCAACAGCCTAAAAGGCATCAACATCATCGAATAACAGCACCTAGCGAATCACAAACAAGTATTTTGTGGGGGCGGTGGCCGTTGCCGGCCACCGCCCCCTGCCATTTACAAATAGGGTAAGCACCTTCGCACTGGGCTTTTTTACTTTTTCAACAGGCGAAGGCAACGGGGCTGCGGCCTGCACGGCGGCCCCCACTGTGATAAAAAGGGGTGAAACCAGTTGGACACTGCACAAAAGCAAGCCATTCAAATGTGCAACATCACCAAAACCTTTGGCGCGGTATGCGCAAACAAAAATGTGAGCCTGGATGTGCGGCAGGGTGAAATTTTGGCCCTGCTGGGGGAGAATGGTTCGGGCAAAACCACGCTGATGAATATGCTCTCCGGCATCTACTTCCCCGATAGCGGCGAAATTTATGTGGACGGCAAAGAAGTGGTCATCCGCTCGCCCAAGGATGCCTTTTCCCTGGGTATTGGCATGATTCACCAGCATTTCAAACTGGTGGATGTGTTGACGGCGGCAGAGAATATCGTGCTGGGTTTGCCCGGCGGGGTGCAGGTGAACCGCACTGCCGTGGACAAAGAAATAAAGGAGATAGCCGACCGTTACGGTTTTTCTATAGACCCGGGCAAGAAAATCTACAACATGTCTGTGAGCGAAAAGCAGACTGTGGAGATTATCAAGGTGTTGTACCGCGGGGCCAATACGCTGATTTTGGACGAGCCCACCGCCGTGCTGACCCCCCAGGAGACCGAAAAGCTTTTTGACATTTTGCGGAACATGAAAAAGGACGGCAAGGCCGTTATCATCATTACCCATAAGCTGAATGAGGTGCTGGCCATCTCGGATAGGGTAACCCTGCTGCGCAAGGGCGAGTGTGTGGCCACGGTGGAAACCAAGGAAGCCAGCGTACAGTCTCTAACCGAGGGGATGGTGGGCCGTGCGGTGAGCCTGAAGATTGCGCGCGAAAAAATGCCCGATACCCCCGACCGGCTGGTGGTGGAAAACCTAACCTGCCTAAACGAAGAGGGCATCAAGGCCCTGGACGACGTGAGCTTTACCCTGCACGGCGGGGAGATTTTGGGTGTGGCGGGCATTGCCGGCAGCGGCCAAAAGGAACTATGCGAAGCCCTGATGGGGATGCACCCGGTGAGCGAGGGCACGGTGACCTATGTGGAGGGCCTGCGCCGGGAGGACATTACCCACCTGACCAACACCCAGCGCTGGCGCAAGGGTTTAAAAAGCGCCTTTGTGCCCGAGGATCGCCTGGGCATGGGCCTGGTGGCCAACTTGGACATGGTGGACAATGTGATGCTGAAAAGCTACCGCAACACCAAGGGTTTTTGGGTGGACCGCAAGGCCCCCAAGCGGCTGGCGGAGGATTTGATTGCCCAACTGGAAATTGTGACGCCGGGCGTCTCGGCCCCGGTGCGGCGGATGAGCGGCGGCAATGTGCAAAAAGTACTGCTTGGGCGCGAAATTTCCAGCAACCCCATGGTGATTGTGGTGGCCTACCCGGTGCGTGGGCTGGATATCAACTCCTCCTACACGGTGTATGATTTGCTGAACGAGCAGAAACGCAAAGGCGTGGGTGTTTTGTTTGTGGGCGAAGATTTGGACGTTTTGCTGGAATTATCCGATAGGATTATGGTGCTGTGCGGCGGCAGGGTATCGGGCATTGTGGATGGGCCCGCGGCCAGCAAGGCGGAGCTGGGCCTGATGATGACCCAGGTGCGCGGCCAGGATGGCGAGTTGCACTGCGCCACCGCCTGCGGCCAGGACCAAAACGGTGAGGGGGTGAGCCCATGAGCAAGCAGACAGCGGCAAGCATGAAGGTGACCGAACCCCTGGTGCGTATGACAAAACGGGATACGGTATCCCGCAGACGTGCCTGGGGCGTGCGTGCAGTAGCGGTGCTGGGGGCGCTGGTTACCGGCGGCATCCTCATTGGCATTTTGGGCAACAACCCCGTGATGGTGTATATAGATATGGTGAAGGGTGCCGTGGGCAGCAGTATCGCCCTCAAGGAGACCATCCGCATGGCCATTCCGCTCCTCATCACGGCGCTGGGCATTGGCATTGCGTTTAAAATGCGGTTTTGGAACATTGGCGCAGAGGGGCAGATTATTGCAGGCGCCACGGCGGCCAGTTACTTTGCCCTGTTCCAATACAAAAACATGCCCCCTTGGCTACTGCTGATTGTTATGTGCCTGGTGTCCATCATCGCGGGGGGCCTGTGGGGGCTTATTCCCGCCGTATTCAAAGCGAAGTGGGGCACCAACGAAACCTTGTTTACCCTTATGCTGAACTACATTGCACTGGAAATTTTGCGCTACTTCCAGTATGGCCCTTGGAAGGACCCAAAACAGATGGGTTTCCCCAAAATTGCCATGTTTGACGACGCGGCCCGTTTGCCCAAGGTGTTTGGGGTGCAAGCAGGCTGGATTATCGCGCTGGTTTTGGTGCTGGCGGTGTATTTCTATGTGAGCAAAAGCAAGCAGGGCTATGAGATTACGGTGGTGGGCGAGAGTGTGCCTTCGGCCCATTATGCGGGCATGAACGTATCGGCCATCATCATGCGCACCATGTTCATCTCGGGGGCCATATGCGGGCTTACCGGATTTGTGACGGTGGCCGGCTCGAACTTCACCCTCTCGGAGACCGTGACGGGGGGCGTGGGCTTTACGGCCATCACGGTGGCTTGGCTGGCCAGTTTGAACCCCGCTGGGATGATTTTGATTTCGATGTTCATTGCCATGCTGGAGAAAGGCTCCAACTCCATCCAGACCATTTACAAAATCCCCATGGCCGCCGCCGAGATACTCACCGGGCTGATTTTGTTCTTCCTGCTGGCCTGTGAGTTCTTCCTGCATTACAAGCTGGTGTTCCGCGGCAGAAAGGAGCACGGCCATGAATAATGTGCTGAATGAACTGGTACTGTTCATCAACGCCGCTGTGCTGGCGGCCACGCCCCTACTGTTTGGCACCCTGGGTGAGATATTGACCGAGAAGAGCGGCAACTTGAACCTTGGCGTGGAAGGCATGATGATGATGGGGGCGGCCTCGGGTTTTTCGGCCGCCTGGCTGTTTGAAAGTGCGGTGGGCGCGGGTGCCAGCCCTTGGCTGGCGGTGTTACTGGCGCTGATAGCGGGCTTTTTGGCCGGGGCGCTGGGCGGGCTGATTTACAGCGTCATCACCGTCACCTTTAGGGCTAACCAAAACGTAACGGGCCTGATTTTGACCATTTTTGGCGTGGGTATGGGCAACTTCATTGGTGAATTGTTGGGTTCTAAGGCGGGCGGCTATGCCACCTTGTCTGACGCGACCAAGAACATTTTCACCAATGTGCGCATCCCCTTTCTTTCTAAAATCCCCTACATTGGGCCGTTATTGTTTGGGTACGATTTCATGGTGTACCTGGCCATTGCGCTGGCCATTGGGATGGTGTGGTTCCTGGGGAAATCCCGCAAGGGGTTGAACCTTCGGGCCGTGGGCGAAAGCCCGGCCACCGCCGATGCGGCCGGCATCAACGTGACACGCTATAAATACATTGCCACCTGTGTGGGTGGGGGTATTTGCGGTCTGGGTGGCATGTACTTCTCCCTGGCACGGTACAGCGGCACCTGGGTGCACAACTGTGTGGGTGGCCGCGGATGGATTGCCGTGGCGCTGGTTATCTTTGCAGCGTGGAGCCCCCTGCGGGCCATATGGGGGGCGCTTCTGTTCGGCGGGCTTTCGGTGCTGCGGCTCTATCTGCCGCCCACCGGCATCCCCACCCAAGTGTTTGACGCCATCCCCTTTGTGGCAACAGCCCTGGTGCTTATCTTCACAAGTATCCGGCAGAGCCGGGAGCGCAGCCAGCCCAAAAGCTGCGGTAGCAACTACTTCCGCGAGGAGCGCTAGAACGAAAGTACAAATAGGCGCCCTATGGGGCGCTGAAAAAACAAAGACCGCCCATGTGGGTGGTCTTTGTTTTTTTGAGCCCTACCGGCAAAGCGGGGTGGTGTTTGATTCACGAATCTCCACTATTTCCCTGCCGGTTACGCTTTGGTTACAGCCATTCCGCTATACTAAAGCCACAGAAACAAAACAACCACAAAGGAGGAAACCAAGATGTTTGAAATCTTTATAAAAATGTTCCTGTTTGGTGGAAGCTGCTGGTAAACCAAAACTCGGTTACGCCTTGAACACAGTTTCTCAGCCATATTCAAAACAAAGAACAACACAAATATAAAGGAGGAAACCAAGATGTTTGAAATCTTCATAAAAATGTTCCTGTTTGGTGGAAGCTGCTGGTAAAAATATGGGACCAAAACAGGAAGGAAGCCCGAAGAGGAAAATCTTCGGGCTTCCTTGCGGGTGGTTTTCAGCCGGGGTGTGGCTAGCCAAATAAAGTGCTGTACAAGGCGGTAATGCGCGCTGCTTCCAGGCAGTTTTTGCGGTGGACAAAATGCAGGGGATGGCTGAGCTGGCAATCCTCCACATCTAGGTAGACCAGTTGCCCGGCGGCCACCTCCTCGGCCGCCACCGCCTGGTACATAAAGGAGATGGCCTCGCCCGCTTCCAGTAGGCGCTTGATGAGCATAAAGCTGCCCACTTCCCAGGTGTGCGGGAAAGAGGAAATGGAATCGCTGCGCTGGGCAAGGTGGTTCTCCAGAATGGCACGGGTGCCGCTGCCCGCTTCGCGCAGGATGAGGGGGTAGGCATAGAGCTGCGAAAGGCAGGCAGTTTTTCTGGCCAGGGGGTGGTTAGCCGCAGCCACCGGCAGAAACGGCGCCTGGCAGAACATTCGGGTATCGAATAGGCTACGGTCGAAATTGCCTTCCACAAAGGCGGCATCTAGGCTACCTTTCACCAGATGCTCTAGCAAAACATCGGTGTTGGCCACCTTCAGGTGTAAAGGGGTTTCGGGTGTTGCAGCCAGAGGGGCCAAAAGCGGTGGCAGATAGTAATCGGCAATGGAGAGGGTGCTGCCCAAGCGCAGGGGCTGTTGATGGCCTGCCAGTTGGCCCAGTAGCTGCGCCTCATTGTTTTGCTGCATATGGGCATAGTGCAAGAAACGCCTCCCCTCTGGGGTGAGATGTACCGCCCTTCCTTGCAACTGGAACAGCTTGCTGCCATAATGCTCCTCCAGTTTTTGTATATGCTGGCTGACGGCGGGCTGGGTGAGATGTAGGGCAGTGGCGGCAGCGGTGTAGCTGCCCAGTTCCACCACTTTTAAAAATGTGTAAATTTTACTGTCCAGCATGGTTTGGGCCCTCCTTATTTAAATCATAACATATTTTTATGGAGAATAAAATATCATAATTTGAAATAATTGGTTGGGAGGGGTACAATAAAAGCGATAGAAAAAAGAGGGACGGGGAGGAAACAAACGTGTTGAAAAAAATGTGGGCGGTGGTGCCCGGAATGTTTTTGGCGCTGCTGATTGCCACCGCCGCGCGGCTGATAGAGGGGCTGATGCCCATCCATCTGGTGGGGGCTTCGGTGATAGCGCTGTTCATTGGCATGATTGTGAACCAGCTATATAAGCCGAACGATGTCACCAAGCCCGGCATCAGCTTCACCAGCAAAAAGGTGCTGAAATTTGCCATTATTTTGTTGGGGGCATCGCTGAGCATCGGCACCATTTTGCAGGTGGGCAAGCTTTCTTTAACGGTGATGGTGTTCACCCTTATCACCTGTTTTGGCGGGGGATGGCTGGTGGGCCGGGCCCTGGGGCTGAACTGGAAGCTATCCAGCATGATTTCCGCCGGTACGGGCATCTGTGGTGGTTCTGCCATTGCGGCCATGGCCCCTGCCATTGAGGCGGAGGACAAAGACATTGCCTATGCCATGAGCGCCACATTTTTGTTTGACATGGTGATGATTGTGCTTTTTCCCATGATGGGCCATGCACTGGGGCTAAGCGATATGGCCTACGGCCTGTGGGCGGGCACCGCGGTGAACGATACCTCCAGCGTGGTGGCGGCCGGTTACGCTTTTTCCGAAGCAGCGGGCGATTTTGCCACCATGGTTAAGCTTACGCGCACGCTGTCCATCATTCCCACGGTCATTGCGTTTGCCCTCATCACGGCGCGTGGCAAGCGCAAGGCGGCGCTGGCGGCAGGGAATGAAGGGGTGGCGGTGCCGAAACTGAAATTTGGCCAGCTTATCCCGTGGTTCATCGTGTTTTTTGTATTGATGGCCCTGGTGAACAGCGCAGGGCTGATACCGGTGGGGCTTTCCACGGGGATGAAGGAACTGAGCAAGTTTTTGATGGTGGCGGCCCTGGCGGCCATAGGCCTAAACACCGATTTCAAAGAGATGAAAAAAAGCGGGTTTAAACCCATGCTGCACGGGTTTATTATTTCGGCCTTGGTGGTGGTTGTGGCATTGGGCGTGGAATACGCCATGGGAATTGTGTGAAATTACATATAAAAGAAAAGACGAAAAGTCGCTTTTAGTATAGGCGGCTTTTTGTTTTGGCTTGCATCTTATCGCTTTACATGGTTAAATAGTAAAAGCGGTATTTTTTTTGAATGGAAAAATTGCGGTAATAAAGGGAAGCTTGGCCAGGGGCGCAGGGGCATATTGTGGCATTTTTGCCCGCTAGTGCCAAGCGGAGGAGGAATGAAATGACGAATGTTGCATGGATACTGGTTGCGTTTGTGGTGTATGCGGGCGTGATGATTGCCATCGGGGGTTTTTTCTTTAAAAAATCCAGCAGTTTGAGCGATTATTTCCTGGGGGGGCGGCAGCTAAACTCCTGGGTGGCGGCTTTTTCCGCCCAGGCCTCGGACATGTCTGGCTGGCTCTTGATGGGCCTGCCGGGTGCGGTGTATGCCTTTGGCACCGGCCAGCTATGGATAGCCGTGGGCCTTGCCATTGGCACGGCGCTGAACTGGATTTTTGTGGCCAAGCGCCTGCGGCGCTATACCATCAAAGCAGGGGATGCCATCACCATACCGCAGTACTTTGAGAACCGTTTCCATGATGATACCCATATCCTGCGGGTGGCGGCGGGCGTATTCATCACCATCTTTTTCACGGTGTATACCGCCTCGGCTTTCGTGGCCTGCGGCACCCTTTTTTCCCAGGTGTTTGGTATCAACTACCAGCTCGCATTGGTGATTGGCGCCGTTATCATCCTGATCTACACCTTCCTGGGTGGTTTTGCGGCGGTGAGCTGGACGGATATGGTGCAGGGAACCCTGATGCTGATTGCTATTTTAAGCGTACCCATTTTGGCACTGGTATCTTTGGGGGGCGTCTCTGGGCTGGAAGGCGCTGTGACACCTGAGTTCTTAGACTTTATGACGGGCGCACAGGGGGAACCCCTGAGCGCTATCTCGGTAATTTCGCAGTTGGCCTGGGGGCTTGGCTATTTTGGAATGCCCCATATCCTCATTCGTTTTATGGCCATCCGCACCGAAAAAAGCGTGAACAAATCGGCCGCCATCGCCATTGTGTGGGTGATTCTGTCCCTTTGCTTTGCGGTGGGTGTGGGCATTGTGGGCCGCGCATACCTGCCCGGTTTAGCCGATTCAGAAACCGTGTTCATCGGCATGATTCAAAAAGTGTTTATGGCGGCGGACTCCATTGTAAAAGTGCCGATTATCGGGGGGATTTTCCTGTGCGGTATACTGGCGGCCATCATGTCCACGGCGGATTCCCAGCTGCTGGTAACAGCCTCTTCCATCACGGGGGATATTTATAAGGGCTCTATCAACAAAAAGGCATCGGACCAGCATTATGTGTGGTTTAGCCGCGCGGTGGTGGTGGCGGTGGCTGTGGTAGCCTATCTCATTGCCACAGACCGTACCTCAAGCATCATGGGGCTCGTCTCCAATGCGTGGAGCGGTTTTGGCTCTGCCTTTGGGGCACTGGTGCTGCTGAGTTTATACTGGAAAAAAGTGACCCGTGCAGCCGCGGTGGCGGGTATCATCACAGGTGGGCTTACTGTGATTGTGTGGGATTATCTACCCTTCTTAAAAGATGTGACGGGGGCAGCGGCCACCCTGGGCGATGTGACGGGCCTGTACTCTTTGGTGCCTGGTTTTGCCCTTTCCCTGCTGGCCATTGTGGTATGTAGCCTGGTGGCAAAGCCCGGCACCACGGCCAAGATGGAAGCGCAGTTTGACGAGGTGTTCAGCGGGGAACTGGACTAATAGAATGGTGTATAGAGGACAGGGCCGGGCTTCCGGCCCTGTCAGCCAGTTGAAAAAGTGCGCATTGCTGTGTCAACTGCAAACTCGCGCTACCGTAACATATATTGAATATGCGCCGTTGCGCGAGTTTTTGTTTCCTTCCACTGCATCCCTTTTTCTCTGGCTGATGTTTTTTAACACTCTGACAGGGCCGGGCTTCCGGCCCTGTTTTTTGTGTGGAAGAAGGGAAAAAGGGCGATGGCATTTGCGGTTTTTTCGAAATTCGTTTAAAATACAATCAATACACCGCCAGGGCTGGATATTCCGCCGTCGTACATGGCCTGGAAATGTCGTCTAAGCAGGGGGTGCCCTGTGGGCCCAGAAGGGAGGTAAAACATGCTGGCACAACAGACGCCCTCGCGCGTGTTGCTGGCGCTGAAAGGCGCCATTTTGCTCACCTTGGCCTCTCAGGTGAATGTGAGCCTGCTGGAAAACGGTTTTTTTGTATCGGCGGCCGTGGTGCTTTTGCCCCTGTTTTTGTTTTTGGATGCAGAGTACCCGGTGTTCCTTACCTCGGTTTTTGGCGGGGTGGGGGTATTTTTGCTGCGCAGCCTACTGGGCGGCGTATTTGCGGGGGGCTTTGGCCGGATGCTGGGGCTGTATGCCCCGGAGATGGTGTTTTTCCTGGTATATGGGGGCCTACTGGCGCTGTACATGCGGGTGGGCCACCTGCGCCCCTTTCGCCTACTAGCGGTATTGCCACTGGTGCCCATTGATTTTGCGGCCAACTTTTGCGAGGTGGCCATCCGCTATGGCATGGGGGTGTTCGGCGGTGGCCGCCTACCGGTGCTGGTGGGCGCGGCGCTGGCCCGCAGCCTGCTGATTGCCCTGCTGCTGTGGACGCTGGATTCTTACGGGGTGGCCCTTACCCGGCGCGAAAATGCCGAGCGCTACCAGCGGCTGGTGCTGATGACGGCAGCCCTGCGCGGGGAACTGGCCTGGCTAAAAAAGAATGCCTGCCTGATAGAAAACACCATGAGCCATGCCTATGGCCTGTATACCGGGCTCTCCCAGCAAAAAGGGGGAGAAGAAATGGCCCGGACGGCCTTGCAGGTGGCGAAAGACATCCACGACGTAAAAAAGGAGTACTTGTTGATTATACGGGGGATAGACCATGCGCTGGAAACGGAGACGGGTACTGGCGGCATGTATCTTTCGGAAATGGCAGAAATACTTTGCCGGGCCCTGAACCATACGGCGGAAGAAGAGGGAAAGACGATTCAGTGGCAACTGCACTGTGCGGATGATGCCCTGTTCACCTGCCAGCAGTACACCCTGATGGCGATATTCCAGAACCTGTTCTCCAATGCGTTGGAGGCCGCCCCAGGGCCGATGGTGGAGATAGTGTTTACCCAGGTGCAAGAGGGAGAGATGCTCCTATTTACCGTAGCCGACAACGCGGGCGGAATACCGGCCGAGGTTTTGCCCAATATTTTTCTGCCAGGTTTTACCACCAAACTCAACGAATGTACCGGGCAGATGGGGCGTGGCCTGGGCTTGCCGCTGGTGGGGGATTTGGTGCGGGAAAACCTAAAAGGAGAGATTGCGGTAAAGAGCGAACAAGGGCGTACGGAGTTTTGCATCCGCATACCCAAAGAGGGGGTGGTGGGGCAGTGAGATATTATATTGTAGACGATGACCCGAGCGTTGTGGAGATACTGAAAATACTGGTGGCGCGCGGCGGGGGAGAACTGGCCGGCAGTGCTTACAATGGCCAAGACGCATTGGATGATTTGGAATGTACCCCGGCAGACATTGTGCTGGTGGATTTGCTGATGCCCGAACTGGACGGGATACAGTTTGTGGCCAAAGCCAGGCAGCGGCACCCGGACCTACATTTTGTGATGTTGAGCCAGGTGGCGGACAAAGAAATGGTGGCAGGTGCCTATGAAAGCGGCATCGATTTCTATATTCAAAAACCCATCAATGGGATTGAAGTACAAAAGGTACTGCAAAAGGTGGAAAAGGAGCGTATCATGCAGGGTACTTTTTCCCAGATGCAAAGCTTGCTGGCAGGCGGCTTGCCAAGCCCTGGCCCGGTGCTTAGCGCCCCCCCGCAAGGTGACTATTTTGCCGCCAAGGTAGATGCCGTGCTTAACTCTTTGGGGATACGCGCCGATATGGCGGCCAAAGAGATACGCCAGATGGCGGTGTATCTGCATGCCCACCCGGACGAAGAACCCACCGTGAATGAACTATGTGTCCTATTTAGCCAAAGCCCTAAAACCACTGAACAACGAATCCGCAGGGCCATCAGCGCCAGCTTGGTGAACCTGGCCCACCGGGGGCTGGAGGATTATGCCGATGAGACCTTTGCCGAGTATTCTGGGCGCCTTTTTAAATTTGAACAGGTGCGTCGGGAGATGGAGTATCTGCGCCGGGGGGAAGGGCCGAGAGGGCGGGTTTCGGTGCGGCAATTTTTGTATGCCTTAGCCGCGCTGAACTAGCCAGTGCGTGCACAAGTTCTGTAAACAATAGGTGTGCTCTGATAGTGTGCACGGAATTGTCTCTGCTGAACAAAGGCAACCACAGTTTTCCCCACCGCATCCCTACTCTGCAAAAAAGTTTCCCGGACATCCACCTTCTTTCACCTTAAGCCCATACCCTTTGGCTTGGGCAGGGCTTTTCACGCTTCCAAGTCATTATATGTATTCCTATAAAACACAGGTGTTTGCTGGCATAGTGCCCAAAAGTGTTTTTTTCACTCTGTAGCATTCTCCAAAGAATAGCCGTGGTGTTTTACTTTTTGATTTTTCTTGAAATATTTTGAAGATTTAGGGGTATAGTAGGCTTATCAGAAAAAGTGAGCCGGGATGTGTATGGGCAGCCGCCTACAAGCAGAGTGTGCAAAGGACTTTGCAAAGAGGGCGGAATGGGTGGGGTTTCCCACACCAAGAAAGGAAGGCGGAGATATGGAACAAGTTGCGGTGATTGTAAAAGGATTGAGTGATTTTTTATGGGACTACATTTTGCTGTTTGCGCTGGTGGGCACGGGGATATGGTTTACCATCCGTACACGGTTTGTGCAGGTGCGCCGGTTTGGGGAAGGCTTTCGGCGGATGTTTGGTGGCTTTAGCCTAAATGGTGCCAAAGCCGGGGCCGATGGTATGAGCAGTTTCCAATCACTTACTACGGCCATTGCGGCACAGGTGGGCACCGGCAATATTGCGGGTTGCGCTACGGCCATTGCATCGGGTGGGCCTGGGGCTATTTTTTGGATGTGGGCCTCCGCGTTTTTTGGGATGTCCACCATTTACAGTGAAGCCGTGTTGGCCCAAAAATATAAAACGACCATAGATGGCCAGGTAACCGGTGGCCCCATTTACTATATTCGCGCGGCGTTTAAAAACAAGTTTGGCAAGATTTTGGCGGGCTTTTTCTCGGTGGCCATTATTTTGGCCCTGGGTTTCATGGGCAACATGGTGCAGTCTAACTCCATTGGCGAAAGCTTTAACGCCGCTTTTGGCATTCCCAACTATGTGATGGGGTTGGTGATTGCCGCTATTGCGGGCTTTGTGTTTATGGGTGGTGTGAAGCGCATCGCTTCGGTGACGGAAAAAGTGGTGCCCGTCATGGCGCTGTTTTACATCTTGGGTTGCATCGTTATTTTGTTCATTAACCATGCCACTGTGCTGGATTCCCTGCGCCAGATTTTTGTGATGGCCTTTGACCCGCAGGCTGTGGCGGGCGGCGCCATTGGTATTACCGTAAAGCAGGCTATGCGCTTTGGTGTGGCCAGGGGGCTGTTTTCGAACGAGGCCGGTATGGGCTCTACCCCGCATGCCCACGCGCTGGCCAAAGTGAAAAAACCGCAAGACCAAGGCTGTATCGCCATGATAGGCGCCTTTATTGATACTTTTATCATCCTCACCCTCACTGCCCTGGTGATAATTTCCTCGGGTGTGGTGAGCACTGGGGAAACCGGCACCAAGCTGGCCCAGTTGGCATTCAATGAAGCCTTTGGCCATTTTGGGAAAATATTCATTGCCATTTGCATGCTGTTCTTTGCCTTCTCCACCATCATTGGCTGGTATTTCTTTGGCGAACAGAATGTGAAGGCCTTGTTTGGCAAGGTGGGCGTTAAGATTTACGCGGCCATTGTGGTTTTGTTTGTAGTGCTGGGTTCCTTCCTCAAAGTGGATTTGGTGTGGAACCTTTCGGATTTCTTCAATGGGCTGATGGTGCTGCCGAACCTGCTTGGCCTGTTGGCCCTCACGGGTGTGGTGGCCGCCTTGGCGAAAGAACGAGGCGAAAAAAGCCCCCTGAATTAGGCGCGACTTTCAGCAACCGATAAGGTGCTTTTTCTCGGATGCAACACCCAAGGTGAGGCGGCGTTCTGAAAGGGGCGCCGTCTTTTACCCCCAAGGCTCTCGGCCATAGGCAGGCTTGTTACGTGGTGTGGGGAGGGTGGCAATCCAGGCTTGACATCATGCTCAAAACCCGCTAAAATATAAGAGCCGCCAGTATAAGGCGGCCCTTTGCGGCTTTAGCTCATCCGGTAGAGCGTCTGCTTCCCAAGCAGAAGGCGACGGGTTCGAGTCCCGTAAGCCGCTCCAAAAAAAGATATGGCTTTCCGTATTGGAAACGCTATATCTTTTTTTATTTAAAATATGATATAATGATGAAAATCAAATATACGTTCAGGAGGGGCGGGCGGTGAAACTGTGCATCGTGGTAGCTCCATGCAAAGTCTGATGTAGGCGAGACTGCATGGAGCGATTTGGATCGCCCGAAAGGCTTTGCATCATTTTATACATTTCACTGATAAAATGAAGGAGCAAAGTCCATGAAACACAGTATAATTATTCTAAGAGAGCTCAGAAGCTTTTTACTCTTATGGTCTACCCAGTCCCTGTCGGCGCTGGGTAGTGCAATGACAAGTTTTGCACTCATTATATGGTCCTATCAGCAGCAGGGGTCCGCACTTACTACGGCACTGTTATCTATTTGTACCTATGCACCCTATGTGTTGATGAGTATTTTTGCCGGGGCGCTAAGTGACAAGTGGAACAAGAAGAGAACGCTGCTTGTGTGCGATAGTCTAGCTGCGCTGTCCACCGTTGTAGTGTTAATTTTACTACAGATCGGAGTTCTTCAAATTTGGCATTTGTATTGCCTGAATGCTATAAACGGCCTGATGAACACCGTACAAAAGCCCGCTGCGGATGTGAGCGTTAGCCTTTTAACACCGCAAAAGCATTACCAGAAGGCCAGTGGACTGCAATCGTTTTCTAATTCATTCATCAGCATTCTAACGCCCATGATTGCAACGCCTGTGCTTGCGTTTTTGGGGATGGAAGCCGTGATCTTTTTTGATTTGTTTACATTTTTGGTTGCGTTTATTGGCCTTTTAAAATTTGTAGAGATTCCGGAAGTTGAAAGCGCACGGCAGAGTGTAGAATCTGTTTTGTCGTCTGCCAAATATGGATTACGGTATCTACAGCACAACCGTGGAATTCTAGATTTGATCTTTTTTCTTGCAGCCATCAACCTAATAGCGTCTGTGTATAACGCAGCGCTGCCAGCCATGCTGCTTTCTAGAAACGGCGGAGACGAAACGGCCCTGGGTATTGTCAATATGGCAACAGGGCTGGCCATGCTGTGTGGAAGTGTTCTTATAGCCCTTCTCCCAGCACCGAAAAGCCGGGTGCGGGTAATTTGTAACACACTACTGATTTCCATGGGTACGGAGAATTTTTTTCTATCTTTTGGACAGTCGGTACCCGTTTGGTGTATAGGTGCGGTTTTAGGCTGGCTTGGCATCCCGATTATGACGGCCAATTTGGATGTACTGCTACGCACCCATATTCCGATTGAAATGCAGGGACGCGTGTATGCGGCTAGAAATGCTTTACAGTTCTTCACCATTCCCATTGGCTATTTCCTTGGCGGTGTTTTGGTGGATTATGTTTTTGAGCCATTTATGGCTTCCAGAACGGCGAGTGGCTTGCTTTTTATGGCCTTTGGCCAGGGGAAAGGCTCTGGTGCAGCGCTTTTATTTTTTATGATTGCCATTGTTGGTGTTGTGAGCTGCCTGATTTTTAGAAGAGACCCGCATATCTGGGCGTTGGAACGAGGGTAGGTGATATTTTTTGTAAATAATGGTTAACACCACTATTTGTATGTTGATGTGAAACCCTTACGATGCATAGAGGTACACGATTGTCGGACGCCGTTTTGATAAAAGGACAACAAACAGGGCCTTCCTCGCCAGTGAGGAAGGCCCTGTTTGTTGATGTTTACAAAAATGCCGTAGGGGCCGGTGGTTGGCCCCGGGGAAGGCACCTAGGTTATTTCAGAAGCGGGTGGCACGGGTGGTGTGGGCGGGGGTGTAGGCGTGGGCGGGGCAGACATGTATAGACCTACCACATCTCCACTGCGTATGGTACCGCCGTCTTTATCGGTGCTGACGATGGTGCCGTTGGGGTCGCCCGAAATGACGCTTAACGTGACGCTGACGCCGCTGGCACTGCTGCGTAATTCGTTGATGGTTTGCTGGGCCTGGGCCACCGTTTTGCCGGTGAGATTGGGCATGGAGACATCGGCCCATACCAGAATGGTGACAGTGTCCTTACTGGGGTCCACGGTGGTGCCGGCTGCAACACCTGTTTCCGCCACAATCCCGGGAATGCCCCGGCCATCATTGGGCTTGGTGGTGGTGGTATAGTTCAGCCCGGCTTTTTGCATCTCAGTGCGTACATCACCGGGGGAAAGGCCAATGAGATTTGGCATGGTAACTGTTTTGGGCTTGGAAGAAATATAGAGGGTGACTTCGGTGCCCGCCTTCACCTGGGAGCCAGCCGGAGGATTGGTACGAATAACCACGCCTTCCTCATAATCGGTGGCTTCCTGTGAAACTTCCTCTTTGTAGGTGATGCCCAGTGCCGTGAGTTCGGCGATGGCATCCTCCTTCTTTTTCCCCACCAGGTTTGGCAGTTCCTCGGTTTTGGGGCCCTTGCTCACCACAAAGCTAAGCGGGGATTTGCCGTCCCAAGAAGTGCCAGCGGCAGGGTTTTGGGAGATGATGCGCCCGGTGGGTACATCGTTGTTGTATTCCTCGGTGGGGGTGGCAAAGGTATAGTTTGCGTATGAGTTCCCTTTTACCACATCAGCATAGACCATGCCCACAAAATTGGGTACGGTAAGGCTGCCTGGACTGATGGAAATGGAAGAAGAGGGGAGACTGCTGCTGCTTTTGTCTTTGTTGCCACCGCCGGAAAGAGACACGACCAGGATGATGACGACGAGCAACAGTATGGCACCCAGGGCCACACCGCCCACGATAAGCTGCTGGCGGCTGAAGGGGCTGCGCCCACCACCGCCGGAAGGGGCGCGGCGGCCTTCCCCGGTAAGGGCCAGGCGAAGGTCTGTGATGGTTTGAATACGCTCATCACTGCTGAGGCGCATGGCCTGGGCAATGGAAGTGGACAGGAAAGAGGGGATTTCTTTATCCAGTGCGCGTGCAGGGCGCAGGCTATCGTGGATTTTGCGCTCGTCGGCCGGCACAGGGGGTTCGCCCGTCAACATCTGGTAAAGCACGGCACCCAGGGCGTAAACGTCTGTAAAGCGGCCCTCAAACTCGCTGGCGGCATATTGTTCGGGGGCAGAGTAGCCGGGGTAGAGTTTGGGCTTGAGTTCGCTGCCCTGCTGGCGGAGGGCCAGGGTGCCGAAACCGCCCAGCTTGGCGCTGCCGCCGCTTTCCAGCACGATGTTATCGGGGCTGACGCCGCGGTGCACCACACTGGCGCTGTGCATGGCCTCTACACCGATCATCACCGGGCGTAGGATGGCCAAAGCGCGGGCGGAATCCATGGGCTCGGAGCGGCGGGTCATATACTCGGTGAGGGTGGGCCCCTCCACCTTTTCCAGCACGGCATAGGCCGTGTTGTTTTCCTCGAACACATCCAGCACCTGGATGAGACCCTCGGTAAGGCCCATGCGCAGCAAAATACCATACAGTTCGGCATAATCCATGCGGGTGGTTTTGAACAGAACTTCACAGCCGGGCTTGGCAAGGATGGAGCCGGTTTCATCGCGGGTGGCGCACAATGTGACCGGCATATATTCCTTGATATGAACCCGCTGAAGGGTGTTGCCATCAATGGCCGAATAGGTGACCCCTTCGCCGTCGATGTCGATATACCGCCCCACGGTGTAGCGTCCATTCAGCACCCACCCATTGGGCAAAGCACCCCCTGGGTTTGTGTTTTCAAAGCGAATCCCACATCGTGGGCATTTGTCGGTGCCAATGGGCACACGGCTCATGCAGTTATCGCAGATCCTTTCCACCGGTCATGCCACCTTTCTATCCGGCCTGCCACACTCCTTGGCGGGCCATGTGCAACTGTGCAAAGTAGGGTCACGCCAAGGGCTTTCCGTATCGTCCAAAGCGTTAGATATCCAGGTCTTCTTCGTTTTCCATGTTGTGCCATACATCCTGCACATCATCGTCATCTTCCAGTTTTTCTAAAAGAAGGCCGAAGTTTTTGAGGTTGTCTTCCCCGCCCAACGTGATGAAGGTGCTGGGGCGGTATTCCAGCTCAGCGGAGTTGAGGGTGTAGCCCTTGGCGGCCAGGGCATCGCCTACAGGGCGTAGGGCGGCAGGCTCGCAGGTCACTTCAGCCATGCCATCATCCAGGTCGAAGTCCTCGGCGCCAGCATCGAAAGCGTCTTCCATCAGCTTTTCTTCGTCCAGGTCCTCGCCCTCTACCAAGAGGATGCCCTTTTGTGTGAAAAGGTAGGCCACCGAGCCGGATTGCCCGAGGTTCCCGCCATATTTATCGAAATAGTGCCGCATATTGGCCGCGGTACGGTTGCGGTTATCGGTGAGGGTTTCCACCATGACGGCAATGCCCGCGGGGCCATAACCCTCGTAGACGATGCTTTCGTAGTCGTCCTTTTCGCCGCCCTCGGCCCGCTTGATGATGCGGTTGATGTTATCGTTGGGCACATTCAGACTTTTGGCCTTGGTTATCAAATCGCGCAATTTGGAATTACTGTTCGGGTCGGCCCCGCCCTCGCGGATGACAACCGCCATCTCCCGGCCAATTTTGGTGAATACTTTGGCCTTCTGCGCGTCGGTTTTTTCCTTTTTGCGCTTGATGTTGTTCCATTTGCTGTGTCCAGACAAGTTGATCCCTCCGGCTGTTATGCATAAATACGTGACTTTATGCGGGTTTCACAGGAACCCGCAATACAGATAATAATTATACCATGACTGGACGGATATTTCAAACATCCAGGGTGTTTTCGGCGTTTTGGGTGTAATCTTGCCAAAGGAACTGAAACAATTCGTGAATACGCTGCTGGCGGTTTTGCAGGTAAAGCCAGCCAAACAGAGCCTCAAGGCCGGTGGAGGCGCGGTATTCCTGTACGCTGGCATTTTTTGAGACGGTTGCCTTGCTGGCGTTCCGCCCGCGGCGTACAACGCCGGCCTCCTCCTCGCTTAACATGGGCAGCAGGCTTTCCAAAAGCCGGGCCTGTGCCCTGGCCGACACGAGCTTTACGGCGGTGCGGTGCAAAGCGCCGGGGGAGCCGTGGCTTTGGGCCACCAGCTTGGCGCGTACCAGTAGCTCCAGCACGCCGTCGCCCACAAAGGCCAGCGAGAGGATGGAGCGCTCGCGGATATCGATGCCGGTTTCTACCTCAGGCAACATAGGCTTCTCCATTAAAACACGTAGTCAAACTCGTAATCCCCAATTCGGATGGTGTCGTTCTCCTGCACACCCAGGGCCAGTAGTTTTTCCAGCACGCCCTCTTGTTCTAGCTGGCGCTGGAAGTATTGCAGGCTTTCAAAATCGTCCATATCGCTACCGTCCAAAATGCGTTCCAGCCACTGGGCCTGGATGGAGAAAACACCCTCCTCCTCTTTGCGCACCGTGAAGCTGCGCGGGAGGACCACGGCCTCAGCCTTGACGTAATTTGGCTGATATTGCGCGGGCGGGGGCAATTTTTGCAGCTCGGTGTACACAAGGCGGGGCAGGGCATCTGTGCCCGCGTGGGTGGCCGCGCTGACTGGGTAGAACTCGAAGCCCTCGCTTTTGGCAAAGGCGCGAAATTCCTCTATCTGCTCTTCGCTGGCGATATCGCTTTTGTTGCCCAGCACAATTTGGGGGCGGCCAGACAATTCGGGGCTGAATTGTTCCAGTTCCCGGTTGATGGTTTTGTAGTCCTCTATGGGGCTGCGGCCCTCACTGCCCGAGACGTCCACCAGGTGTAGCAGCAGGCGGCAACGCTCCACATGGCGCAAAAAGTCATGCCCCAGGCCCGCCCCGCCCGAAGCCCCCTCGATGAGGCCAGGGATATCGGCAGCCACAAAGCTTTCCTCAGGGCCCAGGCGTACCACGCCCAAAATGGGGATGAGGGTGGTGAAGGGGTAGCCCGCAATTTTGGGCTTTGCCGCAGAAAGCACGCTGATGAGGGTGCTTTTTCCGACATTCGGGTAGCCGATTAGTCCCACATCGGCAATGAGTTTTAACTCCAGGCGGATATCGAAGCTTTCGCCGGGCAGGCCGGGTTTGGCAAAACGCGGCACCTGGCGCTGGGGGGTGGCAAAATGGCTGTTTCCCCAGCCGCCCCGCCCGCCCTTGGCCATCAGCACCGGTTCGTCGCCGGAGACATCGGCCATCAGTGCGCCGGAAGCGGCGTCGTACACCAAAGTGCCCCGGGGTACCCGGATGGTCATGTCCTTGGCGGCCTTGCCGCTACAGCGGTTGCTGCCGCCGTCCTGGCCGTTTTCAGCTGAATATTTGCGCTTATAGCGGAAATCCATCAGGGTGGAGAGATGGTTGTTGGCCTGGAAGTAGATGTCTCCTCCACGCCCGCCGTCGCCGCCGTCGGGGCCGCCATTGGCCACATATTTTTCGCGGTGGAAGCTTACGCATCCATTCCCGCCTTTACCCGCCTCAATGCGGATTTTTGCCACGTCGATGAACAAGGGCGGCACCTCCTGTTTTGGTTTGGGCCCCGGGTATTGGGGGCCAATAAGGAAAAAAACCGGGCCACAGCGGGCCCGGCAACAGAACTCTTACTGTTTGATAGAAACACGCTTGCGGTCTTTGCCCCAGCGCTCGAAGGCCACGCGGCCATCGGTGAGGGCAAACAGAGTGTCGTCTTTGCCTTTGCCCACGTTCACACCGGGGTGGATGTGGGTGCCGCGCTGACGCACCAGAATGTTGCCGGCCAGCACGAACTGGCCATCGGCCCGTTTTACGCCCAGCCGTTTAGACTCGGAATCGCGGCCGTTTTTGGTTGAACCAACACCTTTTTTATGAGCCATCAGTTCCTCCTCCTTTATTTGCCAGAAATTTCGGTGATTTCAACTTTGGTGTAGGGCTGGCGGTGGCCTACGCGGCGCGCGCTGCCCTTTTTGGCTTTGTAGGTGATGATGTTGATTTTCTTGCCTTTGCCGTTTTTCAGCACCAGGCCACTTACCTTGGCACCGGCAACGGTGGGGCTGCCAACACTCACTTTGCCCTCTTCGCCCACGGCGAACACGTCTTCAAAAACAACAGTGTCACCTTCTTGGGCGGGCAGTTTTTCGAGAAAAAGAACGTCGCCTTTTTCCACGCGGTACTGCTTGCCGCCTGCTTGAATAATTGCGTACATGTGTGCTATCCCTCGTTTTCTATAATGGGGCTCGCTGGCCAGAAGGCGGGCAGGCGTGACCTGCCACTTACATATGCCCATGCCATGCGGCTCTACTACTATATCACAAACCGGGGCGGGGTGTCAAATGGGAGATTTTTGCGCAAATTGGCCGAAAAATTGCTAAAAATAATTTAGCAAACCTTGAAATGTTTTAGTCATTATGATACACTGGTAATTAATCAAAGGCCGGATGGCCGCAACAAAGGGGTAATGCAGAAGAACAAACCAAATATGGAGGTGTGATGATGGAGAAGAAACAACCCGTACAAAACGCCGTGAAAGACCCAAAACAACTGGTGTATGAGCTGGAGGGAAAACCGCCGTTACCCACGGCCATTGCGCTGGGCATGCAGCACGTGCTGGCGATGTTTGTGGGCAACCTGACGCCGCTTTTGGTGGTGGGTGGGGCCTATACATTGGCCAGCCCGGGGGCCATAGACGTGGCCTATTTGGCCCAGTGCGCCATGGTGCTGGCGGGCTTAACCACGCTGATTCAGCTATACCGCCTGGGGCCCATAGGCTCAGGGCTGCCGATTGTGATGGGAACCAGCAGCGCCTTTATTGGTGTGAATAGTTCCATTGCCATGTCTGGCGGTTGGGCGGCACTGACGGGGGCCACCTTGGTTGGCGGCTTGTTTGAACTGGGGCTGGGCGCATTCATGAAGAAGCTGCGCCGTTTCTTCCCGCCGCTGGTAACCGGTGTTACGGTGCTATCCATCGGGCTTACCCTCATTCCGGTGGGCATTCAAGCCTTTGCCGGGGGCGGTAACGCGGAGATCAACCCGAATTTTGGCTCTTTGCAAAACCTGCTGGTGGCCACGGTGGTACTGGTGACGGTGGTTTTGCTGCGCATATTTGGCAAGGGGATTTTTAGCCTGGCCTCGCTGCTGATTGCCATGCTGGTGGGCTATGGGGTGGCCACGGTTATGGCTTTGCTCATCCCGGCGGAATCGCTTACCCTAAGCTATACCTTAAAAGACGTGTTTGCCAATGGCCTCATCTCGGTACCCATACCGTTCAAGTACGGCATTGAGTTTAAGCTAGATGCCATTATACCCATGCTGTTCATGTTTGTGGTGACGGCCATTGAGACCATAGGCGATACCTCCGGTGTGGCAGAGGGTGGCCTGGGCCGCATGCCCACCGATACCGAATTGCGGGGCACCGTGCTGGCCGATGGTTTTTCCAGCATCCTGGGCTCTGTGTTCAATGTTTCGGCCCTTACCTCGTTTAGCCAAAACGTGGGCCTGGTGCGCATGACGCGGGTGGTGAACCGCTTTGCCATTGCCACGGGCGCCATCTTCCTGATTATTGCGGGATTCTTTAGGCCCCTGGGCGAGTTTTTTGCCAACATTCCGCCTTCGGTGCTGGGCGGGGCGGTGATTTGTATGTTCGCCTCCATTGCCGTAACCGGCATGAGCCTGCTGTCCTCGGTGAAGCTGAACGCGCGCAATACTCTTATCATTGCTATTTCCCTGGGAATTGGGATTGGTTTTGGGCAGGGCGCGGGCGCGGCGGCCGGGGCCATGCAAAACTTCCCCACTTGGCTGCGCTACCTGTTTGGGGGCAATGGCATTGCCGCGGCCACCATTATTGCCTTGGTGCTGAACCTGGTGATGCCCAAAGAAGAAAAAGAAGACCCGCCCAATGAAGCCGAGCTGGAAGCCGGCGAAAAGAGCGGGGAAGGGGCAGAGGAAGAAGCGGCCCCACAAGAGTAATGGTGATTGGGAAGGCTTACTTTTTGGCCCTGGCCACCCCGGCCTTGGGGCAAAGGGTCTCCAGCACACAGTTTTCGCAGTAGGCGGTGCGGGCCGTGCATACGGCCCGCCCGTGCAAAACCAGCCGGTGGCAAAAATCGTTGCTTTCCTCTGGCGGCAAGACCTTCCGAAGGGTGGTTTCCACCTTGAGGGGGTCTTTGTTTTTTAAGAAGCCCAGGCGGTTGGAAATGCGGATGCAGTGGGTGTCGGCAATCACCACGCCGGGCTGGTGGAAAACGTCGCCCAAGATGAGGTTGGCGCTTTTGCGGCCCACCCCGGGCAGGGCCAGCAGTTCTTCCATGGTATTCGGCAGCAGCCCGCCGTGTTTTTCGCAGAGCATTTGGGCGGCCGCCTTTAGGTCTTTGGCTTTGCTGTGGTAAAAGCCACAGCTTTTAATGAGGGTTTCAATCTCTTCGATGGGGGCATCGGCCAGGGCCTGCACCGTGGGGTAGCGGCGGAAGAGTTCCGGCGTGACCAGGTTGACCCGGGCGTCGGTACACTGGGCAGAAAGGCGTACCGCCACCAGCAGGTGCCAGGCATTTTCATATTCCAAAGAGCAAATTCCCACGGGATAGGCGTCTTTGAGCAGATCAACAATTTGGGCAGCTTCGGCTTTGGTTCGCATGATGTCTCCTCATTTGTGTGCTAAAGGCGGCCGGGGCTATTTTTTGCGTTTGAACATCGTGCTGAGGGAAAAGGGGCTATCGTGCAGGATTTTACGGATGTGCAGGCTGCCCAGCACCCGGAAGGGGCCGTTTTGGCCGTTGAACAGCCCCAGCACGGCCTGCACGGTACTTTGATCCACCATGCCCTGGGTTTGCAGGGGCAGGTTTTTCAGCGGGGTGTCCCGCACCATCTGTTTAACCGCGCGGTTGTTCACGGCGGGGTCTTGCGAAAAGCGGATGAATTTCCCCGCGGCAGCGGTGGCAAGGCCCAGCACCCGGCGGCCCCAAAAACTGCTGTCCATTTGGGCCAGGGGGGTGGTTTCGGTATAGTGGCCGGGGCGGGGAGGGCGGTTTTCGGAAAGGGGGCGGCCATATAAAGTGGCAAAATCCGAAGCGGGGAAACGGTTATCCTGTAGCTGGCCGTAGGGGCCGCTGGCGGATTCAATCTCGCGCGGGTGCAGGGTAAGGCCCTCGATAGTTAAGCCTGTTTGTAGGCGGATATCCTGGCTGCTGGCCCCCACCAGGATGTCGCAGTGCCCCCCCTCCACCACACGGCAACCGCTGGCGGTATCGTAATGGGCAAAGAGGTCGTAGGGGAGTTCCAGCTCGGCGGTTTTTTCCTCCCCAGGCAGTAGGGAGAGACGTACAAAACCCAGCAGTTCCTGCGCGGGACGGAAAACGGCGCTGCCCTGCCGCGCGGCATACACCTGGGCTATTTCTTCGCCAGCGGTGTGGCCGGTGTTTTTGATGGTGAAGGAGAGTTTGAGCGTGCCGCCTTTTGGCAAGGTTTGCTGGGAAAGCGAGAGGGCGCTATAGGCAAACTGCGTGTAGGAAAGGCCGTGGCCAAAGGGGAATAGCAGGGCTTTTTGGGCGGTGCTGTAATACCGGTAGCCCACGAAAATGCTCTCGTTATAGCACACCTCGTCTGGCCCCATGGGGAAATGGTGGTAGCAGGGGGTATCCTCCAAAGCCAGGGGCCAACTTTCGGCCAGTTTGCCACTGGGGTTCCGTTGGCCAAACAACAATTGCAGGGCAGCTTGGCCCACCGCTTCACCGCCCAGATACAAGCAGAGCAAGCTTTGTACCTTGTCCAGCCAGGGCATTTCCACCGGCGCGCCGCAGCTAAGCACCACGCAGAGGTTTGGGTTGGCCGCATGTACGGCGTCTAAAAGGCGTAGCTGGCATTCCGGCAATTGCAGATGTGTGCGGTCATAGCCTTCACATTCCAGTAGATCTGGCAGGCCCAAAAACAGCACCACCTGCCGGGCCTTCCCGGCGGCAGCGGCGGCATTCAACAAGAGGGCGTCGTTGGTTTCCAGCCCGCGATGACCGGGGGTGTATACATAGGGGAGCTGGGCCTGATCCAGGACGGCGGTGAAACTGCACAAATTTTGTGCGTTGATGTGGGAAGAACCCCCGCCTTGGAAACGTGGCGCCCCGGCCATTTCGCCAATGACGGCGAGGCTTTCCACCTGGGCCAGGGGAAGCATACCGTTGTTTTTGAGCAGGACGGCGCTTTGGCACAGGGCTTCTTCGGCCAGTTGGTGATGCTCTTCGTGGCGGCCCACCACCGGGCTGGGCCCGCTTTTTTCGTATTGGAAAATGAGACGTAATAGGTTGTGGCAGGCTGTGTCCAGGTCGCTTTGAGAGAGCCGGCCCTCCTGCACCGCCTGCACAATGGCGGCATCATTTACCCCGCCCGAGGAGGGCATTTCCAAATCAAGGCCCGCGGCCACGGCCTCGGGGCGGCGGTATACCGCGCCCCAATCGCTGATGACGGCGCCCTCAAAACCAAAACGCAGGCGCAGGGTATCGCACAGCAGTTTGCGGTTTTCACAGGCGTACTGCCCATTCACCCGGTTATAGCTGGCCATCACGGTAGCGGGCTTGGCCTTTTTTACGGCTATTTCAAACGCACGTAGGTAAATATCGTGCAAGGCGCGCGGGTCTACCGCGGCGTTTATGGTCATGCGCAGGGTTTCCTGGTTGTTGGCGGCGTAATGTTTGAGGGAGGCCCCCACGCCCATTTCTTGCAGGCCCTCTATCATCCCGGCGGCCATTTCGCCCGCCAGCAAAGGGTCTTCGGAAAAATATTCGAAATTTCGCCCGCACAGGGGGCTACGCTTGATGTTCACGCCCGGCCCCAGTACCAAACCGATGCCGTTTTCCAGCGCTTCTTCGGCAATGGCACCCCCCACCTGGCGGGCAAGGCTGGGTGAAAATGAACAGGCCAGCGTGCAGGCCGGGGGGAAACAGGTGGCCCTGCGGCTGGCCCCCCCGTTTTCCTCTTCGTGCTGGGGGTCTTCATAGCGCAGGCCATGGGGACCATCGGCCATGTGCAGGCTGGGAATACCTTTTTCGGGGATGGGCTTGGTGGTCCAGTAATCGGCCCCGCTGCACAGGCTGGCTTTTTCTTCCAGGCTCAAGCTGCCAATCAACTTCCATAGTTCTTGGTCGTTCATGTGGGCCCCTCCTTTTAGTTGGTGATGCTTTGGTGTGTTGCCCAAGTATCTTTTTGATTTTGCATCGGTCTGCTGTTGCTATGGGGCGTTGCCGTCCATCACAATCGCCAAGGGCGATTAAGCCTCCGAAGTGGTCCAGTAGGGCATAGGCTTTATTTTATTATAGAAGGCGGCGCATGAAAAACATGCCCGATGCAGGGGGCTGGGCGATTGCAGGCTACCAGCCTGGTTTTTTGCCCTTCACCTTATCCCAATACTCGCGGAAGGCCTGTTCGGTTTTGTTTTCGCCATAGTGGTAATACTGGGCGCCCAGCAGAGCGTCCGGTAGGTATTGTTGCTGCACCCAGCGGTCTGGAAAGCTGTGGGGGTACTGGTAAAACTGGCCCTTCACCTCGGCGTCGGCACCGTCAAAATGTTTGTTTTGCAAACAGCGGGGAATGGGCCCGGCCTTGCCTTTTTTTACGTCCGACATGGCCTTGCCAATGGCCTCGTTGCCGGTGTTGCTTTTGGGGGCCAGGCACACCAAAATTACTGCGTCGGCCAAGGGGATGCAGGCTTCAGGCAGGCCCACTTGCAGGGCCATATCCACGGCGGCTTTCACAATGGGAATGATTTGCGGGTAGGCAAGGCCCACATCCTCGGCGGCGCAGACGGACAGGCGGCGGCAGGCGCTGGGTAAATCGCCCGCTTCCAGCAGCCGGGCCAGGTAATGCAGCGCCGCATCGGGGTCGCTACCGCGCATGGATTTTTGGTAGGCGGAGAGGATGTCGTAATGCTCGTCTCCCGCGCGGTCATACCGCATGTTGCTGCGCTGGGCCACCTGCTCGATATCCTCTAGCAGGAGTTTCTTTTTGCCATTGTTTTCCGCCGAGGCACTCACGGCCAATTCCAGCCCATTGAGGGCCTTACGCATGTCGCCGCCGCTGCCCTGGGCCAGCTTGTGCAAAGCCCCTTTTTCAAAGCCGATTTTTACGCCGGTTTCTTTTTCTATTTTTGTGGCGGCGTTTTTCAGCCCTTCCATGATATCTTCGGTGGTGAGGGCTTTGAACTCGAATACCGTGCTGCGGGAGAGCAGGGCGCTATACACATAGAAATAGGGGTTTTCGGTGGTGGAGGCGATGAGGGTGATGGAGCCGTCCTCGATGAATTCCAGCAGGCTTTGCTGCTGTTTTTTGTTCAGGTACTGGATTTCGTCCAAATACAGTAGCAGGCCGTTTTGGCTACCAAAGGTGCCCACGCTGCCAATCACTTCGCGGATGTCCCCGGTGCCTGCCGAGGTGCCGTTTAGCTTGTGCAGTTGCATCTTGCTGTTTTCTGCGATGATGCGTGCCACGGTGGTTTTGCCCACGCCAGAGGGGCCGTAAAACACCATGTTGGGGATGTTCCCGCTGGAAATGGCCCGGCGAAAGACCTTATCTTTGGCAAGCAGATGCTGCTGGCCCACCACTTCGTCTAAACTTTGGGGGCGCAGACGGTCTGCCAGGGGTGTTTGGGACATGAGGGGGGCCTCCTTTCGGCGGGAAAGCTACGAAATAGTGGCGGGGGCGGCCCAATCGCCGCGTTTGCGCGCGCCATAATCGCTGTTTTGAATGAAGCCGATGAACTCGGCTAAGCTGCGGTCCCAAAAATTCCATTCGTGTACCCCATCCCAGGTTTGGAACTGGAAATCCAGCGGGAGGGTTTGTACGTGCTTGGCAAAGCGGCAGTTTTGCTGGTAGATTTCGAATAGTGGGTCCTGCTGCCCGCAGGTGCAAAACAGCCGGGGACGCTGTTCTTTTGGCAGGGCGGCGGCCTTTTCTGCCAGCCGGAACAGGTTGTATTCATCGGGCAGATGGGTTTCGGGGCCGAGAATGTTTTGCATAATGGGGCGCACATAGGGGTCATTGTGCCGTTCCAGTGTCCAGGCCAAATCCACTACGCCGGAAAAACTGCCAATGGCGGCGAAGCGGTGCGGGTTTTTGAGGCCGATTTGCAAGGCGCCATAGCCCCCCATAGAAAGCCCAGCCAAGAAATTGATTTCCCGGGCCGTGGGGATGTGAAAGATTTTCTCTAGCTGCGCTGGCAAATATTGGGTGAGGGCGGTGTAAAAGGGGGCACCGTAGACCATATCGGCGTAGAAGGAATTATCAGCATTGGGCGCCACCAAAATATAACCGTTATCGGCGGCATAGCGGCAGACGGCCGACATGGTCATCCAGTGCATACTGGTGCCGGAAAGGCCGTGTAGCAAAGTGATAACCCCATTGACCCGGTTGCCAATCTCGGCGGGTAGATCAGTGGGGAAGTAGAGATGCACCGGCAGGGTGCGGGAGATTTCATTTACGGCGATATCCGCTTGTATATAGGCCATAATTGCTCCTTTGTGTAGACAGAATAATGGTTTTATCGTAAGCCCAAGACCAGGATGTACTTTTATTAGTATACCCAAAAAAAAGCCTGAATACAATGGGAAGCCCCCCAAGGCTAGGCTTTGGGGGGCGGAAATTACGTTTGGTGCGGCATACACTATGGCCGGTTATTTGTACTAGCCTTCGCTGGCCGAAGTGGCGGAATAGGGGCTCATGAGGTCGTTCCAAATTTGGTTCACGTATTCGGCGGCCTCTAGGTATTTTTGGCTGACGATGTTTTGTTCTAGACCCAATTCCACGGCGTAGGGGGCCATACCGCGGAAATCGGCATTATCGTATTTGAGCACCAGGTTGTACAGCGCGCCACAAGCGCCCTCCCCTTGCAAGAGGGCCACCTTGATGTCATCAGCGATGGGCAGGGGGACCAGTGCATCTTCCAAGGAAACGCCCATCAGCAGGCCAAGGGTGGAGAACATGCCCATGAGGTAGGCCTCGTTTTTGTTGATGGGAAGCCCCGGCAGGAAAGCCGCAAGCTCCTGGCAGAACTGGCCACGCAAAAAGCTGGTTTTGATGAGCTCGGTGGGGATTTTGCCATCGCTATTTTTAAAGCTGAGCAGGTATACCCACTGTTTTAGCTGGCCTACACCCAGCACCACCAGTGCTTGTTTTACACTGCGCGCGGGGTTGCGCAGGGCAAAATAGGCGGAGTTTACCAGTTTTAACAGGCTAAAGGTAAGGGTGACGTCCCGGGAGATAATGCCCGCAATCTCGTCAAGATCCGGCTCACTTTTGGTGATGGCGATGATGAGCTGAAAGAAGTTTGACTGCAAATGCTCCATTTGGGGCACAGCGGTGTACATGCTTTCAGCCACGGCTGCGCCTTGCATGTATTTGATGCCAAAGGCCTTGGTGGTTTCAAAAATTTCCTGGGAGGAGACATGGTAACCAATCACTGTCTTTTTGAAGCTATTGCTGATATCCAAAATGCTAGACAGAGAGGGATTTGGTTTAGACATGTTGATTTTTATGATATCCACGATGTCTAAAATGGCAAAATAGCGGCTGGAAAATTCAAAGCCCTTGATGGCAATTTGAAAACCCTGCTTTTGGTAGCCCTCGATGAGTTTTTGGGCCACCGGGTGTACCAAAATGCTATCTTCAATTTGAATGACCAGCCCATCGGGGCGGAACAGCTTCGGGATATCTTTTTCCAGCAGGTTTGGAGTAAAGGTGATGAAGGCTTTTTTATCGTCCAAAAGCCGGGCCGAATCCATTTGAAGAAGGAAATCCTCAATCATGTTGGCGGCCATGGTGTCTTGCTGGTTATACAGCGAAACACCCTTGTCTTCATATAAAAGTTCGTAGGCTACGGCCTCGCCATCTGGGCCAATGATGGGTTGCCGAACGATATTAGCACTCATCGTAGTCACTCCTCAAGAAGAAACTTTGTGAAAGCGAAAATTTAGTCATGCTGATGCATTAGGGTTTCGTCGACAAACTGGATGAGCTCAGCCAATTGAGGTTTGGAGAACTGGCCGGTAGCACCCAACTGGTTTCCTTTTAGCATGGATTGCTCGTTGATGAGGGAGGAGAAGATAACGATGGGAAGGTGCTTGAAATCCTCGTCTTCCCGGATTTTTTTGATTAGATGGTGGCCGTCCATATAGGGCATTTCAATGTCGGTAATCACCAGTTTCACATAGTTATCCAGCGGGTGGCCGGATTTACGTACCTCTTCCAGGTATTCCCAGGCTTCCAGGCCGTGCTTTGCGTAGGTGACGTTCTTGAAGCCCGCTTTATCCAGGCCCTCTAGCACCAGGCGGCTAAGCAGCATGGAGTCCTCTGCCACCAGGATGGGGATGTGGTTTTCAGCCCGTGCTTCAATCCGCTCTAAATCAATGCCCGTTTTGGGGCTGATTTCCCGGATGATTTTCTCGAAATCCAAAATGGTGATAAGACGGCCGTCATATTCGGCGATGGCAGTGGCTACGCCCTCTTCCCCGCCGTAGATGATATCGTCTGGCTTTTGCAACTTTTCCCAGGAGATGCGGTTGATGCCCACCACCTCATGCACGTGGAATGCATAGGTCTCCTGGCTGAAATTGGTGATGATGAAGATGTCAAAATCGGGGTTTTGGCTCTCGCCCAGCCCCAGATGACGGGAGAGATCCACCACCGTGATAACTTCATTGCGGGGCTTAAACACACCCTCGATGTCTGGGTGGGCCTTCTGCATGGGGTTCACAGGCTGCACCTTCATAATTTCTTGCACCTTGGCCACGTTGATGCCAAACTGCTTGCCGGCAATGGTGAACTCCATGATTTCCAGCTCATTGGTGCCGGACTCAAGCAAAATCTCCGCCTGTTTGCGCATGGGAAGTCCCTCCTAAAAATACATGCTCATTTATATCTACCGTTTAGTATAGCACTAAAAATACATAAATACCACATTTTTGGGTTAAAAAATTGCGGAATTTTGAAAGAAAGAAACGAAAAAATGACTTGTGCGCAAAAGGCGGCGCTTATGTTTCGTTTTCCCAGCGTATTTCTACCTGGTCGCCGGTGACCAGCTCTTCCAGATAGGCCGCGTCAGTTCCGTTGCGCCGGATGAGCACCTTTCCCTTGGGGTTGCTGGGGTCTATATCCACCAGGGGTAGCATGTCCAGCAGGAAATGGGGGCTGCCACCCGCTTTGGGGGGAAGTACCACGGTGCGGCCATTCAGCTCGATTTTAAGGCTGCTGCCCGGTAAGCTGGCAGGCTGGCTAAATTCCGGCGGGGTAAGGGGCGGGGGAGCCGTCTCAATGGGGGCAGAGGGTTCAGATGGGGTGGCGAAAGGCTCCGCCGGAGGGAGATTGGATAGTGAAGGGGGTTCTTGGGCAGCAGCGGGTGCTTCGGCAGGTGCCTGCGGAATGGCCGGGGTTTCGGTTATGACAGAAACGGGCTCTTCAGCCGCCAGCGCCTCGGGTGCGGGTGGGACGGTGTTTTCTGCACCCGTGGTGGGCGAGAGGCTTGGCACCAAGCCAGAAGCTTCGGCGGTGGTGGTCAGGTGTTCTGCCTCTGCCACAGCGGGTGCCTCGGCAGGGGCCTGCGGAATGGCCGGGGTTTCGGTTACTACAGAAACGGGCTCCTCTGCCGCTGGCGCCTCGGGTGCGGCTGTGACCGCAGTTTGCTGTGTGCCGCCCACAGGGGCAGAAATGGCGTCACCGTGTTCCAGTTTGGTATCGGGCTGGGCGGGCTGTTTGTTGCGGGTGATGCCAGGTGTATCGGCTGGGATACCGTAGCTGCGGCAAAGCTGGCCCACCGTGTCCACCACGCTTATCTCCACCTCGTCTAGCTCACCAATGGGGGCGTCTGGCAGCACGGGTTGGCCGTTCAAAAAGGCCAGCAGCCCGGCTTTTACCCCACTGCCATTCAAGGTGACGGCCAGGGGAACGGCCCCGTTTGCATAGTGGGTAATGCGGGGGGCGGCGTCCTCACCGCAGGTGGCGGGCACAATTTCAATGCAGTCCCCATTTTCGGTGGGGGAGGTAAGGGAGGCGGGTTTGCCATTAAGGGTGATTTCCGCCACGGTATATTGCCCGCCACGGGCCACCTTGCGCTCCCCGTTTAGGGTGAAAGTGACAGAGCGGCCATTGCGGCCCATCAAATCGGAATAGCTATAGCCTGCCATCAGCAGAGCATCCATCACGCTGGGCTGCTCGCTGGTGTATAGGCGGATACGCCGACCATTCACGTCAATGCAAGCCCGCCCGCTTTTTTCTTCATCGGCAGCACTGAGGGCGATGCCCACCGGGGTGGCATATTCGGGGCTATCCATGCCGGTTTCGCCGTCTAACACGCGCTGGGAAAAATTGGTGCCCGCCAGGGCTACCTTGTCTTGGGGCAGGGCCAGCTTTTCTGCCACCTTGCCGCACAACGAAGGGGTGCGGCTGCCGCCACCCACCAAAAACACGGCCATAGGCGGCCCGCCGTTGCATTCCTCAATACGGTCTGAAATCACCTTGGCCAGCATTTCCACGCTCACATCGATGGCGGCCAGAATATCGGCGGTGGCCATGCTTTGTTCATGGCCTAATATATCCTTGTATTGTACAGTTTCTTCCGCTTCTAAGGCGAGTTTGATCACTTCTGCGGTATCGAAATCCACCAGGCATTTGCGGATAATGGCCTCGGTGATTTCATCCCCCGCCACCGTGGCCATGGTATAGCCGGATACCGCACCATCCCGCGTGAGGGCGATGTCGGCCGTGCCGGCGCCGATATCTACCATGGCTAAGTTTAATAGGCGCACGTCCCGCGGCAACACGGCCCGCATGGCGGCAATGGGTTCCAAAGTTAAAACGTCGATGTCCAGGCCGATTATTTCCATGCAGCGGCGCAGGCTGGTGACCACCTCGGTGGGCAGAAAGGTGGCAATAATCTCCACCTCGGCCTCTTTGCCGCCGTGATCCAGCAAGGTGGTGAAGGGGTAGCCGTCTACCAAGTAGCGCACCACCGAATGGCCTACGCAGTAGTACTGGGTGGGGTCTCCGTCTTGGTCCAGTTGCCCACGGGCTTGATTCACAGCGCTGTTTTCCAGTTCATATACAAACTGGGAGTTGGCAGTGGTGGAGGCCGGCAGGGGCATTTTGCAACTGGCCGTGCAGGTTTTTAACGCACGGCCTGCCGCCGCCACAGCCACACGCCTTAGGCGGGTTTGCAGCTTTTCTTCCAGCCGGGTTTTCACCTCTTCGGCCACCCGCGCCACCTGGGTGATATCCTCAATTTGGCCATCAATCATGGCGCGCTTTGGGTGCTGTACCTGTTCAAAAGCCTCCACATGAAAATGTTCGCCCTGTTGGTGGCCAACAATGCCAATGATGCTTCTGGTACCAATGTCCAGGGCGAAAATTAAATCGTTTCGTTGTTCTTCCACTGGGCCTGGGCCCTCCTCCCGGTAACCGTTAGGCGTTCGATCCCCTTTATACATATAATGAATAGCAGTGTGCCTTAAATAATGCGGACAGTGTTGTCTCTGCGGCTTTTTTCCAGCCGTTGTAGGGTGAAGAGATCCCGGCACAAAACGTCGCTCTGACGATCCGTAATATCCACAAAGCTACATCCGTATTGCAAGGAATCATCCGGCATACGAATAAGACGCTCCACCTTGATATGCAAACTCATAGGTGCTTTTACCGGTTGGAAGGTCAAGATAAACTGTTCTAACTCCCGCAAGGGTTTGGGGCTGCTGAGCCTCACCCCGGTGAGGCTGATATCGACCACACTGACATGGTAGAAGGTTTTCTCTTCTAAAATTTTAGCATCTTCCGGGGAAAGGCTGGCAATTTTTTCATCGTAAGCGTGCTGTTGTGCCGCGCTGATGAGAGGGCTGAGCGTGCCTTTCACCCCAGAGTTCACACGAAAAGCCCCCCGCCGCTCGAAATCTTGCAGCGGTTTTACCTCCTCTAGGCGGGTGAAACGGTCTGTAGAGAGGTAGGTGATGCCAACTAATACGCGGTTACCGTGCTGGCTATGCACATGAATTTTCACGGGAAGCCGATACTGGATGAGCTGCATGTATTCATCCTCGGCGGCGGCAATTTCCAGTGCGTCATGGTCTATTTTGATCATTCGGCCAACAGCGATCAGGCGATTGTCCAGGCTTTTTAGTTCGCATATGGAGCCAACATATTCCTGAGGCAATGGTAACATGGCGATTTCCTTTGCTGGTTGCTGAATTTTATGAAGATGTACGAGTTAGGCTGTCATATGGTGGTTTGGGTCCTGCGTGCGGGTTTCCTCCACACCTTTGGTTACTGCCACCAGCACATCGGAATAGTTTTGCAGTTCCTTGCTTTGGTACTGGCCAAATACCTCACCGGCCAGGCCAGTGACATAAAATGGCTTTAGATGGTTGAGCGCAGCGGCCTGCACCGCGGCCAGGCAGGCCGGGCATTTGCAAAGGCCAAGGTATTTTTCGGCATGGTCGGCCAGTTCTTCCCGCAGAACTTTCTCCACCTGGTCTTGCATGTAATTCCTTACCAAAGCGCTCCCCCTTCCTATTTTGACCCAACATAAATCTAAGACATTATAACAAAAGCAATACTTTTGCACAATACCTGCCGGGTGGGCTTTTTGTAGGGTATGGGTGAACTTATTCTGGGGGGAGAGGCTGCTCTTGCAGCCGCTGGCGCAACTGCTCGGCCACAGAGTTGGAGCCTTCGGCAGCACCGGCGGTTTCTTTGGCGTTTGAGGCGGTGATGAGGATTTGCATATAGACGGCGGCGATGACCTCATAGAGATCGGCCGGGATGCTGCGGCCTACCTCCAGCATGCACAGCATGGAGGCGGCGGAATCGTCTTTATAAATAGGGATGCCCCGCTCTTCCCCAATGCCGATGATTTTATCGGCGATGGTACCGTAACCGGAGGCGATGACCACGGGGGCCATGTCCTCCCCCAGGCGGTAGCGTAGGGCCACCGCTTTATTTTTTCCGCCGCCGCGTTTGTTTTCAGACTGTGACATCTATACCCATCCTTTTATGAGGCAAATCGGTGAATACATCCATCAGGCTGTGGGTGCGCTCGAGCCTATCGATGTTGATGGCCTCGAATTTGTAGTCTGTACCAGAGACCGCCTGCCGGATGGCCGGGGCCAGTGAGGAAAAGGTATCGTAGTAGGCCGGGGGGCAGAGCAGGTTCATGGCCAGGCGCTTGCCCTGTACATATAACTCTACCTCAAAACGGCCAAAACCCTCTAAATCAAACACCATCAGCATGTGAGAATTGTTGCCGGTGGGGTGCTTTTTGTCTGTTAGTTCTTCGGCGTTTGGGTCTATCCATATTTCGGCAAAGGCGCGCATGTCTTGGAATTCCACGGGCAACACAAAATGCAGCAGGGGCGTGAAGTTGCTGGGGCTGCTGAGCATGCTGTGCACAATATTCTCCAATTTATCCCCGCTGAGCAGTTTTAGCTCGGGAGTATCGGCCTGTTTGTCCACAATTTTGGTCAGCATTTCGATGACCTGGCTCTCGGGCTCAGCCGCGCGGGCTTGCTTTGCGCCATCGGGGGTATTATATAAGGTGAGAAAGTTTTCCAGCTTTGCCACCAATTCCTGCCGCTCTGCTTCTCCGCCGGGCATGACGGAGAGCAAAAGGCGGAGAGCGTCGGGTAAAAAACTCTCGTTATCGTTGAAGCGGGAAAGATTGTACACAACCAGTGGCAAGGTCTTTTCCATTTGGGGGGTGAACAGCACACTGTTTTCCAGCTCTGGCAACACCTGTAAAATAGCGTTTTTAAGGGTGGTGAAATGGGCCGGGGCCTCGGGGGTGCGCAACAGGCCGATGAGGATGTCCAACTTGTCGGTAAGGCGGCTTTGCCCCAGCAGGCTATCCAGTTGCTTAGGCTCTATCCCCTCGCGCATCATGGCCCCAAAATCGATTTTTTCGAACCCGGTCTTGGTCAGCCCGCTTCCGGTGAGATTGTCCAGCAGGTTTTGCAGGTTGTTGGCCACAGAATCCAGCGTGTCACGTCCGGAGATGGTGGCGTTCAGCCCCTTGAGCAGCACGCCGATGGCGGTGGCTGTCTCGGGGTCGTTTTTGGCGGTGGAGAGCAGGTTACGCAGGGTGTCGAACAGTTCCCCCTTAAACATGGTGGTGTTGTCTTCCTGGCGCATCAGTTCGGCTTGGATGTCCTCGGGTTTCACCATGAGTGCCTCAAACATCTGCTCCACTTCGGCGCTGAGCGGGTTGTTGGCGGCGGGCAACAGGCTGATGACCTCTTGCAGCAGGTAGATGTTTCGCAGCATGTTTACCGTGACAGAGGGGTCTTTGAGCAGGTCGGCCAAAATTTTGGGTGTGGCCTCCCGGGGCACATAGCCCGTGTTTTGCTGCAAGATCTCGGTGGGGTCGGTGGTTTGGATGACACGGGTGACATCGCTTAGGTCGAAGGGGGTGCCAGGCTCCTGCGGGCGGGCCGCAGTGGTGGAAATGGGGCTTTTTTCCACCAGTGGGGTGCTAATTTTTAGGATTTCAGCCATACGGGCCTCCTGTGTGATGAAGGGTGGCGGCCGCCAAGGGGCTGCCGGGCCGTTAAAAACAATATCGGCCAAAACAGAAAAAATGCCAGGTATTTTCTGTAAAAGACAAAGACTTTCTTTTTGACCATTCTATCATACTGTGGGCCAATGTGAACAGAGAAGATGAAGGATTGGGGCGTAAATGGAAAGAGAAAGAAGCTTTTCGTCTTTTTTTGCAGGGCAAAACGGGCTGAATCTTGCATTACAGTGAAAAACCTGTATAATATATGTGTGTGTCTATTAAGTAATTTTGTATTCCTTCCCCCGATGATGGCCTGGCATGATGCGTGGGGAAGAAAAGTAATTGGCAAATAAAGCAAAGCGGGTGAAGTGATGAGTGTGATTGACGAAACCATGCGGCCCATGCTGGACACCTTTATCTTTGAAACAACGGCCCTTTTGGACCAGTTGGATGAGATTCTTTTGGTGGCGGAAAAGGCAAAGACCTTGACAGACGACCAAATCAATGAGATTTTCCGCGCTATGCATACGGTGAAGGGCTCGGCTGCGATGATGGGACTTTCCGATATGTCGGAGATGACACACCGGGTGGAGGACATGTTCTTCATCATTCGCGAGAACCCTGAAAAGATGGACTCGAAGGGTATGGATGTGGTGTTTGACATCCTCTTCCAGGCCACCGATTACCTGCGCAGTGAACTGGGGAATATTCAAGAGGACCCAGACGGTTACCAGCCCGGCAGCACGGGCACTTTGCCCAGTGTGATAGACAAGGAAATTGCCATTTTGAAAGGGGAGGCCAGCCGGGATGAGGCAGCCGCCCCGATGACCGCTGCCGCTATGGCAGAGCCTGCCCCGGCGGCGGCCCCTGCCCCAGCGGCGGAACCGGGCTTAGATGGCGACCCTGATGTGCACAGGGTGCGGGTGTTTTTTGAGGATGGCTGCCAGATGGAGAACGTGCGCGCGTTTATGCTGCTGAACCAGTTGCAGGAGGCTGTGGAGATTCTTTCTACAAATCCTCCGAACCCCGAGAGCAACTCAGAGGCGATTAAGGAGATTGTGGAGCATGGTTTCCTCATCACTTTCCGCTATAATGGGGAAATGGAAGCGGTGTTCCATATTATTGAGAGTAGCACAAACATCGATTCTTACGAAGAAGTGGCAGAGCAGGCGGCTCAGGGCCAAGAGCCAAGCACCGCTGAGCCAAGCGAGATACCCAAAGAGACAAAACCTGCTGAAACCCAGCCCAAAGCCGCAACACCTGCCGCCGGAGCTGGGGCAGCCGGAGCCGCCGCCGCGGGCAAACAGAGCCTTATTTCGGTGAACCAAGCCAAGATAGACAGCCTGGTGAACATTATGGGCGAGATTGTAATTGCGGAGAGTATGGTGGCTTCCAACCCCGACCTGAAAGACCTCTCGCTGGATAATTTTAACAAAAGTGCCCGCCAGTTGCGCAAGCTGACAGACCAGTTGCAGGATATTGTGATGGGCATCCGCATGGTGCCGCTGACCAGCACCTTCCAAAAAATGCAGCGTATTGTGCGCGATATGAATAAAAACCTGGGCAAAGACACCGAGCTTGTGACGGTGGGTGGCGAGACAGAGGTGGATAAGAGCATCACCGATGTGCTGGCCGACCCGCTGATGCATATGATTCGGAATTCTATGGACCATGGCATTGAGACGCCCGAGGAACGCCATGCGGCCGGTAAGCCCGAGCAGGGTAAAATTACCCTCTCTGCGCAGAATGTGGGCAGCGACATCATCATCAAGGTGGAGGACGACGGCCAGGGGCTGAACCGCGAAACTTTGCTAAACAAAGCCGAAAACAACGGCATTTTGGTGAAACCACGCAGCGAATACAGTGACAAAGAGGCCTTCGGCCTGATTATGATGCCGGGCTTCTCCACAAACGAAGTGGTAACCGAGTACTCCGGGCGTGGAGTGGGCATGGACGTGGTGCGTAAAAATATTGAAAAAGTGGGTGGCACAGTTTCTGTGGAATCGGTGCTGGGGGAAGGCACCACCTTCGTCATTAAAATTCCGCTTACCTTGGCCATTGTGGATGGCATGGAAATTGGCGTGGCGGGCGATACCTTCACCATCCCCATCACCTCCATTAGCCAGATTTACAAGCTGAGCCCCGAGACCGAACTGCTGTATGACACCGATGGAACCGAAATGGTGATGGTGCGTGGGGAATGCTATCCCATCATCCGCCTGCACCGCATCTACAACATTGATGATGCCATTACAGACCTGACCGAAGGCATTATGATTATAGTGGAGAGTGGCGAGAGCCGTGCGTGTATCTTCACCGATAGGCTGATTGGCGAGCAGCAGGTGGTGGTAAAAAGTTTCCCGAGTTTCTTTAACCGGTATAACGTGAAGGACCTGGGCTTCTCGGGCTGTACCATCATGGGCGATGGCTCCATCAGTTTAATTTTGGACATCAACTGCCTACTGGGCGCCTACCGCGGTGAGGGCAGCGCCAGCCTTGCTTTTGCCTAAGCCACCGTAAAAAACGAAAAGGAGAGCGCACCATGAGCGAGAACGGTGTACCGAGCATTCAGATTCCTTTGGATATGACAGAGGAGGAACTAAAAAACACCTCCCTCACTTTTTACATTGGCGATACGATTTATGGGCTGCCCCTGACAAATGTGGTGGAGATTATTAGCGTGCAACCCATTGCCAAGGTGCCGGGTACCCCGGCGTATGTGAAAGGTGTTATCAACCTGCGCGGCGGCATTGTGCCGCTGGTGGATGTGCGGCTGAAATTTGGCCAGATGGAAAAAGAATATGACGAGTTCACCAATGTGATTATCACCGTGCTGAACGACATGACCGTGGGCTTGGTGGTGGACCGTGTGGCGAACGTGGTGCGCAGTGAAAATGTGGACATCTCCTCCTTGCCGGAGTTTTCCACCGTGAACACCAACCGGTACATGACCTCGGTTTCCCGCACAGGGGAGAGTTTGATTATGAACCTAAACTGCGAGACTATTCTGGAAGACGATAATATTCTCAATTTGGCATAGGGGTGGTATGGCATGATTGCTATTACCG
Source organism: uncultured Oscillospiraceae bacterium (assembly GCA_964472465.1). Taxonomy (GTDB): domain Bacteria; phylum Bacillota; class Clostridia; order Oscillospirales; family Ruminococcaceae; genus JAAYCI01. Next base: position 44,785 of record CAYYLW010000003.1, read on the forward strand.
ATAAGGAGTTTGCGGAATTAAAAGATTACGTGCTGGCCAACTATGGCATTGACCTAAGTAAAAAAAGAACTTTGATTCAGGGGCGCCTAACCGGTACGTTGACCCAAAAAGGGATGACCAATTTTTCCCAGTATATTGAGAGTGTGAAGAGCGATAAAAGCGGTGTGGAACTACAGCAGATGCTGAACAAGTTGACCACAAACCTCACCTATTTTTTACGGGAAAAAGAACACTTTGATTTTTTGACCAATGTAGTGCTGCCGGAATTTGAACAAAAATTCAAGGGCAGGCAACTGCGTGTGTGGAGCGCCGGTTGTTCCTCTGGCGAAGAACCTTATACCCTGGCGATGACTCTGCTGGATTTTTTTGCGAACCGGGGCGGCGAAAAACGTTTTGTCATACTGGCGTCGGATATATCGCAGGATGTGCTAGGGCAGGCCCAGCGCGGCGTATACAGCAAAGAAGGGCTGAAGGATGTGCCCTCTTCCTGGCTAGCTAAGTATTTTGATAAACTGCCAGGTGGAGATGATTTTAAAGTAAAGGACAGTGTGAAGAGCAAAATTACCTTCCGCACCTTTAACTTGATGGACCCCTTCCGGTTTACCAAACCATTCGAGATTATTTTCTGCCGCAACGTAATGATTTATTTTGAAAAAATGAAAAAAGACATGCTGATTGATAAATTTTACCAGTGGACAAGCCCCGGGGGGTATTTTTTCATCAGCCACAGCGAGAATATTGGCCGTACCGACACAGGGTTTCGCACCATGCGTCCATCGGCCTTTAAAAAAGAGGGATAAGCTGAGAATGCCTTTTGACGAACAGAATGGTTTCCCCTTTACCAACCATCTAGCGTTAAAAGGCATTTGGTTTGCGACAAAGGCGAGGGCCGTTGCCCCATGCCCTTTACTTGCAAAATAATATGTTATAACAGGACGCAGGGGATACGGTATCCCCTTTCAATTTTTTTGTGCGACTCTTATATTTTGCGCCCTAGAGAACTTTTGCGCAGTAGAGAAACCAACACCAGGGGGACCCCCGCATGAAACAGATCCGTGTAATGTTGGTGGATGATTCGCCAGTTTTTATTGGCGCGTTGGAAGCCGTAATTGCAAAAGAACCAAACATGACTGTGGCAGCCAAGTTTAGCAACGGGCTAGATGCTTTGGAAGGTGTGGAAAATGCGCGTCCAGACGTAATATTATGCGATGTACAGATGCCGAAACTTTCGGGCATTGATTTTTTGAAGCGTCTACTGCCGCGCCATCAAATTCCGGTGGTGGTGGTAAGCAGTACCCCGGGTATCACCCTAACGGCGCTGAGCAATGGCGCCGTAGACTTTATTCCAAAACCCACAGCCACAGAAAGTCGCGTGGATTTTTTCAAGCGTGTGGTTGCCACCATCAACACGGCAGCCACCTCCAACATGGGGGCAAAACTGGCCTCCAGCGGCCAGGCCCCTACGCACCCGGATGCGGGAAGAGGTATTTTACTGCGCACCCCTCTGAACTATGCGGTTGCCATTGGGGCTTCCACGGGGGGGACAGACGCCATTTTGGCCGTGGTGCGTGACCTGCCCCCGAATTTCCCCGGCACGGTGATTACCCAGCACATGCCGGCGGGCTTCACCGCCATGTACGCCCAGCGGCTGAACAAGGAATGCAGAATGAAGGTGGCCGAGGCGGTGGATGGCATGCGGCTGCAAACCGGGCAGATTATTTTGGCGGCTGGGGAACACCAGTTGCGGCTTTTAAAAGACAGCCAGGGATTTTATGTGTCCTCGAAACAGGGCCCTAAAGTGAATGGGCATTGCCCCTCGGTGGAGGTGCTGTTTGAATCGGTGGCGGTGGCCGCCGGGCGCCGGGCCATGGGGGTGATTCTGACCGGTATGGGCGGTGATGGCGCCGAGGGCCTGTTACAGATGCGAAACGCCGGCGCCTATACCATTGGGCAAGACCAAAAAACCAGTGTGGTATATGGCATGCCCATGGTGGCGTTTAACAAAGGTGCGGTGACCAAGCAGCTACCGCTAGACCAAATAGGCCCCGAGATGCTGCGGCAGGTAAACGGTGTGCAGTAAAAAACCTAAAGGGCAGACACAAACAACAGCCACGGGGAGAGTGCCCTGTGGCTGTTTTGGTACAAGTTGCTCTTACAAAAGCCATTTATACATGCCAACGTGGGGAATGCCAAACTCATAGAATGGGCCACCTTCTAGTAGGTAGCCCATTTTTTGGTAAAAGCCCTGGGCAGACACACGCGAATGTAAAGCGAGCAGTTGGCCACCCTGCCGCTGGGCGAAAGCCTCCATTTCCAAAACCAGCCGTTTTCCCGCGCCAACGCGCTGGAAAGAGGGGGCCATAGCCAATTGTTTGAGATAGAAGGTGGCACAAAAACGGGGTTCAAGCGCGGCGGCACCCACCACCGCATTCTGGTGCAGGGCCGCGAAATGATAGCAGGCGGGCTCGGTGGCGAGGTCTTGGCAGGACAAAGCCTGCCCCTGCGGCGCGCGCAGCACCTGGGCGCGAAGCGTTAGACACCCGGTATACAGGGGGCTGCCGTAAGGCACCTGGACTGTTTCAAGCGTTGTGGGCTGGCTCATTGCAGACTGGTCACCTCATAGCCAGCGGCGGTGACGGCCTCGCGGAGACTTTCAGGCGAAACTGTGGATTCGGCGGTGACGGTTGCGGTTTTTTCCTCCAGTGATACGCTGGCGGCGGAAACGCCGGGCACCGCGCTAAGTGCGGCCTCTACCCGTGCGCTGCAATGCCCGCAGCTCATGCCTTCAATGTGCATAACAGTAGTTTTCATAAGAGGTTCCTTTCTTTGGGGCAATGCGGCCCCGGGGTGTTGTTCCGGTGTGGAGGGAGCGGGTAATTTAGGCGCTTTCCAGGCGTTGAGCCGCAGGGCGTTGAGTACCACGAAAATGCTGGAAAGGCTCATGGCGGCGGCACCCAGCATGGGATTGAGCACAAGCTGGAAGGGGAGGAAAAAGACCCCGGCGGCCACCGGAATGCCAATGACGTTGTAGAAAAAAGCCCAGAACAGGTTTTGTTTAATATCCCGCAGAACGGCCCGGGAAAGGCAGACGGCTGCCACGGCGTCTGCCAGGCTGCTCTTCATCAGCACTACGTCGGCGCTTTCGATGGCAACGTCGGTGCCGGCGCCGATGGCGATACCCACATCCGCCCGGGCCAAAGCCGGTGCATCGTTGATGCCGTCGCCAATCATGACCACCTTGCGGCCTTCGTCCATCAGCTTGCGGATGGCTTCGTCCTTATCGGCGGGCAGTACCTCCGCCATCACTTCGCTGGCCCCTACCTCCCGGCGGATGGCCTCGGCGGTGGCGCGGTTGTCTCCGGTGAGCATCACCACACGCAGGCCCAGGCGCTGCATGGCGGCAATGGCGGCGGCGCTATCGGCTTTGGGGCGGTCGGCCACCGAAAGAAGGCCGATGAGGAGGCCGTTTTTTGCGAAATACAGGGGGGTCTGCCCCTGTTCGGCCAGGTTATCCGCCAGGTCTTGGGAATCTTGCAAGGCCACGCCCTGCTCTTCCATCAGCCTGCGGTTGCCCGCTAGAAATTGGTCCTGCCCGATGGCGCAGCGCAAACCCAGGCCCGAGAGGGCCTCAAAATGGCCTGCCAGCGGTAGGGTGAGGCCGCGCTCCTCGGCCCCTTGGCGCACCGCCAGCGCCAGCGGGTGTTCGCTTTTGGCCTCCAAGGCAGCGGCCAGGGCCAGTAGTTCATTTTCTTCCATGCCAAACGGATGCACCGAAACCAGCCGGGGCTTGCCCTCGGTTACGGTTCCAGTTTTGTCCAGCACCACGGTATCAATGCGGGCGAGGGTCTCCATGGCTTCGGCATTTTTATACAGTACCCCGTTTTTGGCCCCCCGCCCGGTGCCCACCATGATGGCCACCGGGGTGGCCAGGCCCAGCGCACAGGGACAGGAGATGACCAGTACCGTGACGGCCCGGGCCAAAGCGAACTCAAAGCCCTGGCCTGTGGCCAGCCACACGATAAATGCGATGAGGGAAATGCCCATGACGATGGGCACAAAGATGCCGCTGACCTTATCGGCCAGTTTGGCGATGGGGGCTTTGGAAGAACCGGCGTCCTCCACCAGGGCGATAATTTGGGCCAGGGTGGTGTCCTCCCCCACACGGCGGGCCGTCATGGTGAAGTAGCCGCTGCGGTTCACGGTGGCCCCGGTGACGGTGTCGCCAGCTTCTTTATCCACGGGCAGGCTCTCGCCTGTTAGGGCGGATTCATCCACCGCGCTACGCCCTTCCAAAACGGTGCCGTCCACCGGGATGCGTGCACCTGGCTTTACGGCCAATACATCGCCGGGTTGCACTTCTTCGATGGGCACCTCTTCCTCCTGGCCATTTTGTAAGCGCAGAGCCGTTTTGGGGGCCAAATCCAGCAGGGCGGAAATGGCCGAACCGGTACGCCCTTTGCTGATGGCCTCCAAGGTTTTGCCCAGGGTGATGAGCGCTAGGATGGTGGCGGCGCTTTCAAAGTACAGTTCATGCATATAGTGCATGGCAAGGTCGCTTTGGCTATGGCCCAGCGCCCAACCGATGCGGTAGAGCGCGAAGATGCCGTAGGCGAGGGCGGCGGAAGAACCCAGGGCGATGAGACTATCCATGTTGGGCGCACGGTTGGCCAGTGCTTTAAAACCACCGGTGAAGTATTTGTGGTTGAGAAGCACGATGGGCAGGGTGAGCAAAAACTGGGTGAGGGCGAAGCTGAGGGCGTTTTCCACCCCTGCCAAAAAACTAGGCAGGGGGAGCCCCACCATGTGGCCCATGCTGACATAGAGAAGAGGGAGCAGAAAAGCAAAAGAGCCGATTAGTCGTGTTTTCATTCCCTTGATTTCCGCTTTGGCCGAAACGTCTTGCGCCGGGGCAGCTTTGGCACCGGGGCCTTTTGAAGGGAAAAGGGGCTGGGCTTCATAGCCCGCTTTGCTAACGGCGGCCTGGATATCCTGTACGGTGAGTAGGCTAGGGTCAAACCCCACAGACATGCTATTGCCCAATAGGTTAACGTCGGCCTTTTCCACCCCCGGCAGGGCGCGGACGGCTTTCTCGATATGGCTGGCGCAGGAGGCACAGCTCATACCGGTGATTTTGAATTTTTCCGTGGTCATAGAATTACTCCTCAATTTGGCGAAAAAAGACCGTGGGTGTGGGAAGTGATGATGTGTACTAGTTCGATTGTATACCAAAAAGGTATGTTTATCAAGTCGAATTTCAGCGTGGGCCACAAAAGCGGTGGATTTTACAGAAGCGGCGGTTTATAATAAAAAAAATAGGCTGAGATGGGAGCACGGCGATGATTGAGGAAAAAAAGGTGACGGGCATTCTGGTGGCGGCGGGCCGTTCGGCGCGGATGGGGTTTGACAAACTATTTTACCGCATCCACGGGCGGGAAATTGTGTGGCTGTCTTTTGAGAAACTGGCGGCCAATGCGTATGTGGATGAGATAGTGGTGGTGGCGGGAGAGAGCCGGGAAAAACTGGTGGCCCTGCTACAAAAACAGGAGACCGCAACACCCTGGCGGGTGGTGGATGGCGGAGCGTGCCGGGCAGAATCGGTAGCGGCGGGGGTGGCTGCGGCAGACGATGCTGTTTTGGTGGCCATCCATGATGCGGCAAGACCGTTTGTATCGGACGCGGTGATTGCCCGCAGCGTGGAGGCGGCGCTACGGGTGGGGGCAGCGGCCCCCGCGCTGCCCATGCGGGATACCGTGAAACAGGTACAGGAGGATTTTGTGGCCGCCACCGTCCCGCGAGACAGGCTGGCCGCCGTACAAACGCCGCAGGTGTTCCGCCGGGATGCTTTTATACAGGCCTTTGCCGCCATACCCAAAGAAGAGTACCCGGAGCTTACGGATGATTGCATGGTGATGGAGCGTGCGGGGCAGCCGGTAATGCTAGTGGAGGGCGAACAGACGAACAGGAAGATAACCACCCAAGAGGATTTGCGCCAGGGCCCCGAGGCGAAACGGATGCGTGTGGGGCATGGTTATGACGTACACAAATTGGTGACTGGGCGGGCGCTTGTGCTGGGGGGTGTGATACTGACACACCCAAAAGGCTTGCTGGGGCATTCAGACGCGGATGTTTTGTGCCATGCGGTGATGGATGCGCTGCTTGGCGCGCTGGGCCTAGGAGACATTGGGGCGCATTTCCCGGACAGTGACCCAGCCTACAAAGGCGCATGTAGCCTAAGGCTGCTGGAGGCCTGTGCGGAAAAGGTGCGGCAGGCGGGTTACCAGGTACAAAATGTGGATGCCACCCTACTGTGCCAAAGCCCCAAACTGGCGCCGCATATCCCGGCCATGCGGCGGAACATGGCCCGTGCCATGGGCATGGAGGTAGAGGATGTGAGCGTGAAAGCCACCACGGAGGAAGGCCTGGGTTTTACCGGGCATGAAGAGGGAATGGCGGCGCATTGTGTGGCCCTGCTATGCGAAACCTAGTCGGGCCCAGCCAGGGCATTACAGAAACTTTACAGGCGGCCACTCTGGTTTGAGTTGGCCGCTATTTTGTGATATACTAAAGCGTCTTGATTATTTTTATAGGGAGGATGGGCGCAGTGAATGATTTTTTGAATGATGCGTTCAGCACCTTTTGGGGACAAATTGCCTTGCTGTTCCGCGAAATCAGTATTGGCGATGTGCTGGATGTACTGCTGGCCACCTTCTTGATTTACGAAGTGATTGTGCTGGTGCGCAATACCCGTGCTTCCCAAATTGTGAAGGGTATTTGCCTTTTGCTACTGGCCTATGTGGTGGCCTCGCTGGCAAACATGCGTACCATGGAGTTTGTGCTGCAATCCATCATGAGCTTTGGCATTGTGGTGCTGGCGGTGATTTTCCAGCCAGAGCTGCGCCGCGCCATAGAACAGGTGGGCGGGGTAAACTCGGTTTTTTCCAAGATATTTAGAAACCAGCCCATGACAAGCACCACCCGTGCATTGTGGAAAAAGGCCATTGTAGCGGTGTGCGATGCCTCGGAGAGGATGGCGGAGAAACGCTGCGGCGCCATCATTGTGATGGAGCGCCACACGAACCTGGCTGAGGTGATACGCACCGGTACCCTGTTGCGCTGCGACCCCAACATAGAAATGATAGAAACGGTGTTTTTTGAGGGCACTGCCCTGCATGACGGCGCCATGGTGGTGCGGGATGGGCGCATAGAGGCGGCAGGTTGTTTTTTGCCGCTATCCAACAACCTGGAAATAAGCAAAGAACTGGGTACCCGCCACCGCTCGGCACTGGGGATGAGTGAAAACTCAGATGCCATCATCATTGTGGTGAGTGAGGAGACCGGCATTATCTCCCTGGCGAAAAACGGGGTAATGATACGCCGGCTGGACCGCCAAAACCTGTTTAATATGCTGATTAGTGATATTATCCCGCCCGAGCAGAGCGAACAGAAGTCGGGACGATTCCGCAAAAAGGAGGCAGCGCATGAAAAAGGAGAAAAATAGGAAGCGCCTCCTGGATGACCGCCGCATTGTGTTGCTTTTGGCCTTTGTGCTGGCTTTTTTAAGCTGGGTGGTGGTGGCGGGCTTTATAAAACCGGGCGACACCCGCACGATCAGCAATGTGCCCATCGATTACCAGAGAAATGCGGAAAATACTTACAAACGCTATGATTTACAGATTGTGACCAACTTGACTAGCGTGACCTATGCCGACTTAAAGGTGCAGGGGGATGCGGCGCTGATTAGCCGCTTCAACAACACCGATGTGGCTGTATACCCAAACTACAGTGCAGTAACCGGCCCGGGCACCTATGAGATTCCGTTGCGGGCGGAAAAGACCACTTCCGGTGGGTACAACATTGTGGAATTGACCCTAAAGAACGGGCAGCATTCTTTTAGGAATAACCCTACCACCACGGTGTCGTTGACGTTTGAAGAGGTGCAGGAAAAGACCTTCCGTGTGGTGACGCAGAGTGAAAATGTGACGGCGGCTACCGGATATTTTAAAGATGAGCCGATTGTATCCCAGCCGGAGGTGACGGTGAGCGGCCCGGCCAGCGAGGTGGCCAAGGTGGCCCAGGTGGCCGCCCTTGTAACCGATGACGAAGACCGGACAGAGACCAAAATATACACCGTACCCTTGACCCTTTTGGATGCAGACGGAAAAACCGTGGAGTCCAGCCAGCTTACCATCAGCCCCACCGATACCGTGGAGGTGACCATCCCCATTTTGGAGATACGGGATGTGGGGCTGGATGTGGGGCTGATTGGGGTGCCACAGGGTTTCGATATGGAGTGGTTTAAGAGCCTGCTCTCACTTTCCACAGAATCAATCGAGGTGATTGGCACTTCACAGGCCTTCTCGAACCTTTCAAACCCCTACAACATTGCAGAAATTGACCTTTCTGAGATGGGGCTTGGCTGGGAGTCGGACCCTATCACGGTGGAACTGCCCGAGGGCCTGCGTACCCAAACCCCTGCCCAGCAAGTGGTGGTGCGGTTTAACTCCACCGGGCTTGCGGAAAAATCGTTCCGGGTGTCTAACATGAGGGTGGTGAATTCCCCCACGAACGCGACCATTACACCCATTGTGAACAGCTTGACGGTGACGCTGATAGGCCCGCAGGAACAACTGGAAGAACTGTTGCCCGAGAACATTATGATAGAGGTGGATGCCTTCGACCTGCTCTCGGCTAAAAGTGGCCAGCAAACCCTGCCTGCCCGGGTGCTGGTGCCCAGCAAAAACCAGGTGTTTGCCACCGGGCAATACTCGGTGGTGTGCGATATTGGTGTGCAGCAATGATTCTAGTGCATGACATACGCCTATCCCTAAGGGACAACCCCGCTGACGCCCCGGCCAGAGCCCTGGAAAAGCTGGGTTGCCCCCCGGCCGAGGTGGCGCAGGCCAGGCTGCATAAGATTAGTGTGGACGCGCGGCGGGGCCGCCCGGTGTTTGTATGCTCGGCGGCGGTGTGTTTACATGACGGCGCGCGGGAGACAGCGCTGGCGGGCAAAAGTGAAAAATTCCAGCTGGTGTGCGGGGCCTTACAAAGGCCCGGCCCTGGCAGCCAGACGTTGCCAGGGCCGGTGCTAGTGTGCGGCATGGGGCCTGCCGGGCTGTTTGCGGCGCTGGAACTGGCCCAGGCGGGTTTTGCCCCCCTGGTGCTGGAGCGTGGGCCTATGATGGCTGGCCGGCGGGTGGCCGTGGAGCATTTTGAACAGACCGGTGTTTTAAACCCTGCCGCCAATTTACAGTTTGGCGAAGGCGGGGCGGGCACCTTTTCAGACGGGAAACTGACCACCCGGATACGCGACCCCTTGTGTACCCTGGTGACCCAGTATTTACTTGAAGCGGGCGCACCAGAGGAGACCGCTTTTTTGGCCAAACCCCACATTGGAACCGACCTATTGCAGGGTGTGTTTACCGCCCTGCGGAAGCGGCTGGAAGCCCTGGGGGGCCAGGTGATGTTTGACACCTGCCTTTCGGACTTGTACCAAGCGCAGGGGCGGCTTAGCGGGGTGGTGGCCGGTGGTGAAACGCTGAGTTGCGGCGTGCTGGTGCTGGCCAGCGGGCACTCGGCGCGGGACGTGTACCACATGTTGGCCCGGCAGGGCCTGGCCTTGGAGGCCAAGGCTTTTTCGGTGGGGCTGCGGGTGGAACATTTGCAGGCCGAGATAGACAAAGGCCTATACCACGAGGCGGCGGGCCACTCGGCCCTGCCGCCCGGTGAATATCAGCTTGCCACCAAAGCCGGGGGACGCGGAGTGTATACTTTTTGCATGTGCCCCGGCGGGCAGGTGGTGGCTGCGGCCTCCGAAGAGGGGGGCGTAGTGACCAATGGCATGAGCCGCCATGCCCGCAGTGGCAAAAACGCGAACAGCGCTCTGGTGGCGGGGGTGGGGCCCGAAGATTTTGGGGGAGACCCGTTTAAGGCGATGGCCTTCCAGCGGGAGTTGGAAGCGGGCGCTTTCCGCGCGGGGGGCGGCGGATACGCCGCCCCGGCGGCCAGCCTGGACGCCTTTTTGGCGGGGAAGGCTGGCCTGCGGCTGGGCCGCGTGCGGCCCAGCTACCCGCGCGGGGTGCAGGCGGCGGATTTGGCGGGGCTGTTGCCAGGGGATATTGCCGGGGCCCTGCAAAAAGGGCTACAGGATTTTGGGCGCAAGCTGCCGGGTTTCGACGCGCCGGACACCCTGCTTACCGGCCTTGAGACACGTACCTCGGCCCCGGCGCGGGTGCCTAGAGGGGAAGAGGGAGAGAGCCTGGGCCTTGCGGGGCTGTGGCCCTGTGGTGAAGGGGCTGGGTATGCGGGGGGCATCATGAGCGCGGCGGTGGACGGCATTAAAACCGCACATGCCATCATCCGGCGGTATAAACCAAAAGTGTAACACGCATAATCATAGCGGGCCGCGTACGGTAAAGCCCGTTCTTCAATACAAAAGAATCCCGGCGGGGAGGTGACGAGATGCTGTATAAAAAATGGATGGTGAACCAGCCTAAACCAGAACAGACGGCAGAGCTGCAAAAGGCACAGGGCCTGGGCAAACTGCTGTGTGAGGTGCTGGTGGGCCGGGGGTATGGCCCAGATGAGGCCGCCGCGCTGATGGCGGAAGATGCCCCCTTGCCAGACCCCATGCAGATGCAGGGGATGCAGGCGGCTGTGGCGCGCCTGCGGCAGGCCATTGAAGAAGAGGAACCCATGGTCATCTATGGGGATTATGATGTGGACGGCATCACCGCCACCGCTTTGCTATACACTTACCTTGAATCCCTAGGCGCCGAGGTATATTATAAACTGCCCAACCGCAGCACCGATGATTACGGTTTGATGCCGGGGATGGTAGACCAGATTGCCGACAGGGGAATCTCCCTCATCATCACGGTGGATAATGGAACCTCGGCGCTGGAAGCAGCCCAGCGTGCCAAAGAGCGCGGGGTGGATATTGTGATGACTGATCATCACCTGTCGTCCGGGGAATTGCCTGAGGTGGCGGCACTTGTGAATCCATGCTTACACCCCGATGACAGCGCTTTCGGTGTTTTGTCTGGGGTGGGGGTGGCTTTCATGTTGGCCACCGCGCTGGAAGCATGCCCACCTGAGGAACTGCTGACCCATTTTGGAGACCTGGTGGCGGTGGGCACTGTGGCCGACGTGATGAAGCTGACCGGGGTGAACCGCCAATTGGTGCGCACCGGTTTGGCTGTTTTGCAGGATACCCAGCGCCCCGGTTTGGCGGCGCTGATTGAATGCTGTGGCTGGAAAGACAAACCCGTGACGGCGGAGAACATCTCCTATGGCCTTGCCCCACGCCTAAACGCCGCAGGCCGGATGGACGACCCCACCGATGCTTTGCGCCTGCTACTGGCGGAGGATGACGAGGAGGCCCAGGCTCTTTTGCAGGGCCTACTGGACCAAAACACAGCACGCCAAAAAGCAGAGCAGGAAATTTTGCAGGAAATTATTGCCCAGGTGGAAACCGACCCCGAATTACAGCGTGCCAGGGTGCTGGTGGTGTGGGGGGATGGCTGGCACCAAGGGGTGATTGGTATTGTATCCAGCCGCCTGGTGGATAAGTACGCAAAACCCGCGGTGGTCATTACCTTTGACGGGGAAGAGGGGCGGGGATCTGGCCGTAGCCTACAAGGATTTTCCTTGCATTCGGCAATCGCCTCTTGCGAGGATATTTTGTTGCGCTTTGGCGGGCATGACCTGGCGGCAGGGCTTTCGGTGGCACGGCAACATGTGCAGGAGTTGCGCCGCCGTATTAACGAGTGGGCCCAGAACCAGTGCCCGGAGCCTGCTGTGCCGGTGTTGACAGCCGACGCGCCGCTTTCGCTTGTGGGGTTGAGCGTGGAGGAGGTGCGCTGGCTGGACAAGCTAGCGCCCTGCGGCAGCGGTAACCCGGCGCCCCGCTTTTTGCTGGAAGGGGCGCAATTGGAAGCTGTGTTCCCCATTAGCGAGGGGAAGCATTGCCGTTTGCGTTTGGCCAAAGATGGTGAAACGCTGCTGGCGGTGTATTTTAGCTTTGGCCCGGAGCAACTGGCTTACAAACCCGGCGACAAGGTGGATGTGTTGCTGGCGCTTTCCATCTACGAGGGGCGGTATGAACCACAGGTATCGGCCAGGGTGATAGAACTGCGGCCCGCCGGGATGGGTGAAGAACATGTGGAGCAAAGTGCCCTGTTCACCCAGTTTTCTAACGGTTGCGACCCCAGTGAAGCCCAGCGTGCCATGCTGGCCCCCACCAGAGAGGATACTGCGGCGGTATACCGCGCGCTGCGGGATGGCAGCGCGGGGGTGAACAGCCTGGACTTACGCCCCTTGTTTGCCCGCTTGGGCGAGGGGCTGACAGGCCGGGTGCTAACGGCGCTGGCAGCCCTGGAAGAACTGGGCCTTGTGTGCCGCGATGCCAAAACGGGATGCTATGCCATCGTGGCAGTGGAGCAAAAACGGAACCTGAGCGACAGCACATTATTGAAGAGACTGGGGGTGTGATGCGTGGAAGAAACGGATAAGAAACCCATTACCTACCGCCAGTTTATGGATATGGTGCGCGAGACCGGGCGCAACTATGACCTAGAGATGTTGGACAGGGCTTATGCCCTGGCCGAAAGTGCGCATGTGGGCCAAAACCGGCGTAGCGGTGAGCCGTATATCACGCACCCCTTGAGTGTTGCCGCCATTTTGCTGGATTTGGGGCTGGACACCGAGTGTTTGGTGGCGGCTATTTTACACGATGTGGTGGAGGATACCGACGTACCGCTGGAACGCATTAACCACGAGTTTGGGGAAGAGATTGCCCTGCTGGTGGACGGTGTGACAAAGTTGGGCCGTATCACTTTTTCTTCCATGGAGGAAGAGCAGGCAGAAAACCTGCGCAAGATGCTGCTGGCCATGAGCAAAGACGTGCGCGTGATGCTGATAAAGCTGTGTGACCGTTTGCACAACATGCGCACCGCCAGTGGCTGGGGAGAGCAAAAACGGCGGGATAAATCTTTGGAAACCATGGAGGTGTATGCCCCCATTGCCCACCGCTTGGGCATTGCGGGCATCAAGGGGGAACTGGAGGACATCAGTCTCTATTACCTCGATGCCGTGGGTTACGAGGAGATTATCAAGCTGATTGGGCAGAAAACCCAGGCGCGGGAGTTCATTCAGCGTATTGCCGATGTGATTGGCGAGCATCTGGCGGCCCATGGCCTACAGGACGCCATCATCCGGAGCCGGGTGAAGGGTGTGTACAGCATCTACCGCAAAATGTATGTGCAAAACCGCGATTTTGAGGAGATTTATGATATCTATGCCATTCGTGTGATTTTGGACTCCATCCCCGAATGTTATGCCGCGCTGGGCGTGGTGCATGACCTCTACCACCCCCTGCCAAACCGGTTTAAAGACTATATTTCCACGCCAAAACCCAATATGTACCAGTCCTTGCACACCACCCTCATCAGCCACGAAGGGGTGGCGTTTGAGGTGCAGATTCGCACCCACGAAATGGACCAGGTGGCGGAATATGGTGTAGCAGCCCACTGGAAATACAAGGCCGGTGTGCAGGGGCAGGACCGGCTGGAAGAACGTTTGGCCTGGGTGCGCCAGTTGCTGGAAAGCCAGCGGGATACCGAGGATAGCCGTGATTTGCTGCGGGATATCAAACAGGAACTGCTGCCCGAAGAGGTGTTTGCCTTCACCCCAAAGGGGGATGTAATTGACCTGCCCTCCGGCGCTACGGTCATCGACTTTGCCTATGCCATCCACAGTGCGGTGGGCAACCGTATGATTGGTGCTAAGGTAAACGGGCGGATTGTGCCCATTGACCATAAGGTGGTGACAGGCGAGGTAATTGAGGTGCTGACGGGCTCTGAAAACAAGGGCCCCAGCCGGGACTGGTTGGGCATTGTAACCACCAGCGAGGCCAAAAGCAAGATACGCAATTGGTTTAAAAAAGAACGAAAAGAAGAAAACATCGTGGAAGGCAAAACGGCGCTGGACAAGGAATTGCGCCGGAACATGGTGTCTATTCCGCATGGGCATTATGAAGAATTTATGGAGGGTATTGCCAAGCGGCAGCGGATGAACAGCGCCGAGGAAATGTATGCGGCCATTGGGTATGGCGGGATGCAAGTGAGCCGCATCATGCCAAAAATCAAAGAGGAATACAGCAAGCTGGTGAAGGCAAACGACCCGGTGACCACCTTTGATATCCCCGTACAGCCCCGCAAACACAAGGCCAGCGAAGGGGTGATTGTGGAAGGCCTGGACGATGTTCTGGTGAAGTTTGCCAAGTGCTGTAACCCGCTGCCTGGAGACGATATAGTGGGTTTTATCACCCGTGGATACGGGGTATCCATCCACAAGGCAGATTGCCGCAACGCCCTGGGGGCGGAACATTCCCCCCGCTGGTTGCACGCCTACTGGGCCGAGGGTGTGAAGGAGAGCTTTAAAAGCACCCTGGAGGTGTATGCACTGGACCGTGACCGCCTGTTTTTCGATATCACCTCGGTGCTGGCAGAGATGCATGTGCCGGTGTTTGCCATCAATGCACGCACCACCACCGATGAACGTGCCACCATTACGGTGACTATCGGTATTCAGAATATCGACCACCTGAACCGTGTGCTGGGAAGGCTGCGGAAGGTTCAGGGTGTGACGGAAATAGCAAGGAGTTGAGGAAATGCGTGCCGTTGTGCAAAGGGTAAAACGGGCCAGTGTGGTGATAAGCGGCGGGGACACCCGTTCCATCGGCCCAGGATTGCTGATTTTACTGGGTGTGAAAGAGGGGGATTCACCTGCTTTATGCCCCAAAATGGCGGAAAAATGTGCCGGTTTGCGCATTTTTGAGGACGAGGAAGGCAAGATGAACCGCAGTGCGGTGGACAATGGCTATGCGGCGCTGGTGGTTTCGAACTTTACACTGTACGGAGATACAAAAAAAGGCAAAAGACCATCATTTATTGCGGCGGCGAAGCCACCGCTAAGCGTGGATTGCTATGAGGGCTTTGTGCAAGCATTGGGCAGGCAGGGGCTGGCAGATGTGGCCTGCGGCGAGTTTGGTGCCGATATGCAGGTGGAGCTGGTGAACGATGGGCCGGTGACACTGGTGTTGGACACCGAGGAATGGGCGGCAAAATAGTGGGTGTGCGCAAACCACTGGAATAGAGAAATATCCCACCAAGGAGAGGTGCAATATGAAAGTGATTCATATAATTGGCGAAGCGCCGCTGTATACAAACTGCTTTTTGCTGATTGGAACGGAAAACCATGCCGTGGCGATAGACCCGGCCGCCGATGCGGAAAACTTTTTGGAAACGCTGCGAGAGGAAAAAGCAGAACTGACCCATATTTTCTTGACCCACGGCCACCCAGACCATGTGGGGGCGGTGGAGGCTTTGCGAGACGCCACCGGGGCCAGGGTGTATATGAATGAGCGGGATGTGCGAAAATACCGCCCGACCCCCGATGAACTTTTTGTTGACGGCAGCAAAATACAGGTGGACGATATGGAATTTGGCATCATTTTCACCCCGGGGCATACCCCAGGCTCCACCTGCCTGCGCTGCGGGGACTTGCTGTTTACCGGGGATACCGTATTTGCGGGCGATATTGGCCGCACAGACCTGCCTGGTGGCGACTTGGAGGAGATGAAAGAGAGCCTGCGTAAGCTGCTGAACACGGTGGAGGGAGACCCGCAGGTGCTGCCCGGCCACGATGTGTTTTCCACCTGGGGGCATGAGAAACAACACAACCACTATTTGCGGGATTTGTGATGCCGACGGTCATCTATGTGGCGGGACTTGCTTCAAGCTACGAAATAGAGCATTTGGCACGGGTATTTTTCCCCGAAGCGACGATGGTAGCCCGTTATCCGGCTGAAAAAGAGCAGACACTACTGTATGCGAGGGCAGGGTGCAGACGCCTGGCAGTGGCTTTGCGGCAGGGCGGGCGGGTGACTGTGAAAATAGCCCCCCTTCCAGTGGAAGAAGCCCCCAAGACCGCCCTTGCCACACTGTTGTATACATTTTTAAAAGTGGAGACAGGCCTACGCCCGCCCTGGGGGATGCTGACCGGGGTGCGCCCAGTGCGGCTGCTACGAAGAAGCCTTGCGGCCGTAGGGCAGGAGGGTACAAAGGAAGCATTTATAAATAAGTATGATGTGAGTGAAGAGCGTTACCAGCTGGCCCATGCGGTGGCGAAAGCCCAGGCCAAGGCACTGAAAATGAACCGGGACGGAGACTACAGCCTGTACATCTCCATACCCTTCTGCCCCACCCGGTGCAGCTATTGTAGCTTTGTCTCTCAGGCGATAGAAAAAGAGGCAGAGCTGCTGGAAGCTTATTTGGAAAAGATGGAAGAAGAAC
>CAYYLW010000004.1:0-14039 GCA_964472465.1 uncultured Oscillospiraceae bacterium
CCATAGCTAAAGCTTTTTAAGGGCCACAGGCACAGCCTGTGGTTGCGTAACTAACCAAAAACCCGCCTAGAATCGAAAGATTCTGGGCGGGTTTCTTTTTTTGTTTGCACTGTTTATCCGCACCATAATGGCACCCGTAGCGCTTCTGCCCCTTAGGTTTTCAACAACCTTTGGGTAGCGGGGTTTTGGTTCAAAATTAAATCAACACCCATTTTTTCATCAATAGGCACTATTCTGTACCCAGTCTCTGGGCTTTGCGTTCTCCTTCACCGCCCTCGTATACCAAATGCTGGGGGAAATATCTGGCTTGACTGCTTCTTGCTTCTCTAGCGTCACAATGATTTTCAGCGTCACTCGTTTCGTCCGCTTCTGGTGCTGCCGAAGATCATGTTTCAAGTCTGCGAAACCACCCAGATATGTGATTACCCTAGCGGCCAAAGCCCAGCGAAAAACGTCAAATTCTAAAAAATAACTAAAGAATTGCGATTGCTGGCTATAAAAAGACAATAAAGGTATAAAATAGAAGCAGTAAAATCAAGACGACATTCCTATACTTGACATCACTTGACATCGCTTGAGCCACTGGGGGAACAAATATGAAAATTGTACCAATTACTGCCAAAAACAGTGAGGTGTTTATCCCATTTTTGCCGATAAAAATGATGCAGCAAAAAGCCTTGGCTCATGTACAGGTAATGGTGCTGGCCTGCCAGCTAGAAGAAAAAATATGTGGCACCATTATGCTGGAGTATGATGGCGAGCAGACATGTGTGCTGCTTTGGCTATGGGTAGACGAGCCACACCGCAACAAAGGTGTGGCCAACCTGTTGCTGGATGCCGCCTGCGGCAAAGCCTTTCAGCAGGGGGTAACACAAATTGAAGCAAGTTACCTCACAAACACAGCCCACAGCGCGGTATTCAACTATATGCTGGCCACCAGAATGGCCGAACTTACGGTGGAGGAAGCGCCGTGCATTACCGTAAGCCGGGAAAAACTGCTGGCTTCGCCCCTGATGGAAAATGCGGAAAACTTACACGGTAAAAGCATTGTGCCACTGCACCAGGTGCCCCCATTGCTAATCAAAGAACTGGTGCAAAAGTGCCAAAAAAAGGGCATCTCTCTGGTAAGCGGGGCCGATTATATGGGCGCCGACGGGGAATGCAGCATGGCGCTGCAAGGGCCAGATGGGATTCAAGGTTTGGTATTGCTTCATAAAAATGAGGATGTATTTCGTTTAAGCTTGTTTTATTTGGAGGAAGAATATTTGGTGAAAGGTCTGGCTTTGCTGCGGGCGGCAGCCTATGCGGCATTAAGGCCGGAAAAAAAGCTAAAAACAGTTGAATTTACATGTTTGGATGAAAATGTTTTGCGTTTAACACAGCGCCTGCTTGGCCAACCAGAGGTGCACAAACAATATATTGGGCGTGGCTTACTGCTGGCTGAACCTTACAACAGGAGGAAACATCAATGAGTAAAACCATGGAAACGGAACATAAACCAAATATTTTGGTCAATGCAGTACCCGAAGAAGAAATTGGTCTACCTCTTGTCAATGACCTGATACAGCAAGAGCAGACGCAACGGAACATAGCGCAGCAAGCCGAAGGCTCGTTTGTGGATGTGGGCTGGGTGGTGGATGCGCTGAATACCCAGGCCCAAACAAAAACCGAGGGTAGAAGTATCATGGCGGCCCACGGAACCACCGAAGAAATCAAAGAATACGAAAGAGAACTGGTCAACGGGCCAAGTTATAAATTTAATGCGAAGAATAGAGAAAAGAAACGAAGAACGAAGCTGAGGGAGAAGTTTGAGAGAAAGAACCCCGGTTTACTGGAAAATAGGGAACTGTTGTTTGGGCCCGCCGTAGAACTGTGCATAAAATTTGGAAACCAGATGGAGGAGCAGTCTGCCCAGGAAGATGAGCCAATGTATTCCAAAACGGCCGATCGTTTTAAAAACTGCCTGGTCAATACACCCGATATAGATCTTAACGACGTGGTAGGGAATGCACATAATGGTGTTACAATCGTAAACGGTGTGGAAAAAAAGAGTGGTTTTAGCAGCCTGTGCGATATTTTTGAGCAATTGCAAAGCAAAAAGAATGGTGAATTGCCGGCGGAAGAGGCCACAGAGCTGATAGAGAGGTACCAGGAACTAAAGGGGGGCCTTTCCGCTGGTGTTGCCAGTTCGGAAGGGTTGTTGCTGGAAACTACCCAATATAGCTACCAGTACATAAACAAAGCCGACCAGGAGAAAAACAAATATATCACGCCGCTGGACCCCAAAACCAGCTACCTGCTGCTGTACCACTGTGTGGTGGTGGCTTTGCGCAACCACATAGACACCCTGGCGGACCCGGAAGCGGTCAACATGGAGGCGTTTGGGAAACTGTGTGGCTTGGCACAATTGGCAGAAGTGGCGGCCACCCATGTTTGCAAAGACATGGCGTATAAAAATGAGCGGCAAATCAAGCGTATGTCGCTGGAAAATGGGGTGAAGGAACAAGATATTGCCAAAAAGAAAGACTTGGAGGATAAAGCAGAGAAGGCGCGCATAGAAGTGGAGAAGGCGCGTATAGAGCGTCAAACAGAGGCAAACAAAGCAAAGATAAAAGAGGCAGTGGCATCGGGCCACCAGAATGTAGCGTGGCTGTCTGCTGAACAGTATCAAGATGCATTAGAAAAACAATTGAGCCTGCATATGGGGAAGAGTTTGGAAGCCTTCTCTCCCATCATGTACGGGAAGCTAGAGGCTTTAAACAGGAACCTGCAAAAAATAGCACTGGCTGTGTCGAATAGCAAAAAATTACACTTGGGCATGCCGCAGATGGAAGAAACGCTTCGGCTTATTGCCTTTGAAACCATGGAGACTGATGGCCTTCTATTTTCTGAAACAGATATAACAGCAGATGTAATAAAGCAGTGGATGCCGGCTGAAAAGACAGAAATGTACATGAAACGGCAGAACAAATTCATAGAGTTTTTTGAAAACGCCTCTCAAGACAAAGAGAAACAAAAGGGTTACGGCAAACTGAGCCCACAGGTCCTAGAAGCACTTTGGAAAAAAGCAGAGGTACAAGAATTAATTATTAATGGTGGAAAGAACATAGAGGAAGAACTGGAAAAGCTAGCGAATATCTATGCAAAGCAGGCGGCTTTTGCCATCAATCGGATGGAGGCGGGTGTCCGGTATGGTCGTATCAGGCCCTGCCTGTACGACCAAGCGATAGAAGAAATAAAAGAGAAACTGGGGGCCGCTTGCCTGTTTCGCTCCAATGCTGATATCAGTACATTGATAGGAAAGTGCTTGAATGCATGGTCTACCGATATGAAAGACACCCATACTATGGCGATAAATCTAGATAAGGCCATTGTTGCGGAGGGATTAAATGGCACAGCCAAGAATTTGGTAGATCAGTATTTAATTGTAAATGGTTTTTCGGAAAAATTTAAAAACCATACCGGGGGCGATCGATACGCTGTGTGCACCCAGCATGTGCGCTCCTGGAAAGACTTTTACGAGAAGAATGTAAAGTATCTGAATGAACAATTGTCTGATGCCGTGCTGACGAAAACACAGTTTAATGCCCTTTATGAATGGAGCGACCAAAATATATACAAAAGCAACTACGAAAAGGGGCTGACAGACCGAATAGAAACTGTGAAAAAGGAAGCAAGTGAAACGGATGCAGAAAATGCCATGACGCATGAGAGTTTCCGGAATTTGCATAAGGTGGAAAAGCTAAAGGTATACAAGCAACAACGTAAAAAAGCGATAAAAGAAATGAGGGCGGATGCAAACGCGCAGGAACGCAATAAAAATGAACTACGTAAAAGTGTGTGCCAGGCGGATATTTTTGAAGGCCGGCTGGCCGGCTACGAAGATGCGTTACTGGAAACCATCGATACATTCTTGAGAGAAAAAAGCCTAACAGAAACTTTTGGCTGGATGGAATCTGTAGATAACCTTGCCTCTTTAGATAACCTAACAGGAGAAGAGCGCGCACGGCTGGTTAGTTATTTGTGTGGCAACCTTGCCATGGCTATACAGCACTGGGGCGATATAGACACGGCGGATGCAAGACAAATAAAAACCCTGTTGTTACCCCAAATGATACGGGGGCAGCTACAAACCAAAGACGAATTTGAAAAAGCGTTTGCCGAAAGAAAGCTAGGGGTGGAAAGCAGGGCAAAGGCCAAACAAATGAAATGGTTCGAAGGCGTTGTGGTGAGTGAAGGGGAAACCAAGAAGGTCGCCACTATCGAGAAGGACAAAAAGACCCAGGAGATCGACCGGATCACAAAGATAGGGTACAAAAAAATTACATACCCGCTTGCAGAGACAAACCAAATGAAAGAAGACCTGCCCGTGGCCGAGTACCGCGCAAGGCGCATGCTGTATGCAAGGCAGGTTTGGGAAGAATTGCGGGCAAATAATGAAGAAAGTGATGTTCTGGCTTTGCTGCCAGGGCTATTAGAATCGTTTCAAAAAGAGCGAGCCAAAAAGGAAGGCGAGACTTTTAGCCGGAATATAGATGCAACGGATTTTAGAGACCAGTTGAGAAAACAAGTGTTTGGGAATAGCACGGTGGAAGGCTTGGTGGACACGGTAAATGATCCAAATAAATCTTATACGGATAAAAAAGCATATTTTGATGCTGTAATAAAAACAAATGAGAAGTACCGTAGGGAAAAGTCGCCCAATTATATCCCGGATTTAGAAACCAAGTATAGAGTTTGGCGGGCATTTACCAAGGTAAATCAAAAACTTGCAGACGAAAATGGCGGTAAAGAAATAGTGAAAGGCCGTAAAGGCTTTCTACTAGAATTTATGATGTGCGGGCTGGAACAACAGATATTTGAAAAAAAAGAGGGTATAGCGGATGCTGAGCGTGACGCGGCAAGGCGCGCTTTTTTGAATGAAGACGACAAAAAGTATGATGAAGCTTTGTACGGGCAAATAGGGAAATGTATTGATTCCACAATAAAATATAACAAGGCGTTTTCAGAAAAGTTGGGCAAGGTTTTACCCCTTGGGAAGGTCAATATCAATCGCACAAAAATGCAATTGTCCTGCCGCGCAAAGGCAGAAGATATGCTTTTGAATATGAAGTGGCAAGACCCCAAAACAATGAGCGAACGAGAAAAACAGGAAAATACAAAGCGTTTTGGGGTGGCAAGTTGGGACGACTACATGGATAAAGCACAGGAGATGATGGATTTAACGATTACGAATGAATTGTATAAGGCAGGTAAGGAGCAAGCCCTAGGCATTCTGAACCCCAGTGAAGCGAAGCTGCAGCAAATTGAGGAAATGGGAAAAGTAAGCGAATTGCATCGGCGCCGCAGAAGCGCCATCAGTAACTATAACGGCGGTTTGCTTCAGCCCTTGCTGGAAAAAATTGAGGCCAGCGAGGAAGGCTGGAACCACATGATGCTGAGCGATGACGCAAGCTTTGATGTATACCTAAAAGAGGTGGATAAAAAGGCGTCTGAAGGCTTGAAAGCAATTAATAAGGCCCAGTCTGCGGTGTTGGCAAAACAGTTTTTGCAAGAATTTGGCTCCCAAATTCTTGCAGGGGAACAGCCAAAGGACAATAAAACATGGGAAGAGAAATATTCTCACTATGAGAAGTCGGTTTTAGAGAAGGAAATAGGGGATAGTTGGTTTGGAGGCAGTGAGTCTATAAAAGATCGTTTAGAAAACGCGTATAGGGGGGTTCCTGGCACAGAAAGTATGGGGGAGATCATTGACCACTATACGGCGCCCCGAGAACTTACAGGTGAAGAGAGGAGAGCCTTTGCGAGGGTAAATAAACATATTTTGGACACCGACGAACTTTTCTTCCATGTTTTTAGCAAAGATGCGATGCTGGCGATGTACCAAAAGCAGGTTAAAATTGCCGCCATCATAACGCAAGTTTACAAAGAAAAGGCTGCGCTCCTTACTACTTTGCCGCCGGAAGCAAGGGCTGAGGTGAATCGGCGGGTGGGTGAAGCACAATTAGGCTACGGTGCGGCAGAAACAAAGATGGAAGATGTACATACGATTGTAGAAGATATCGTGATACAGGTAAAAGAACTTGCCGATACTGGCGTATTTGAGGTAAAGAGAGCCGAAAGAATAGAAAAAGGAAACACAGAACTGAATGTGGCAGCCAGAAAACAAAGGGCCCTAACCGCAGACAGTGAAAACCTTAAAATGCTGAACGAATTGCGCAGGCAGACATGGAAAGTCGGCTCACCCATTTTGGCGGCTGGGACGCGGAACGCTGCTGTTGACACCGGCGAGGTGCGGGATATTCAAGAATATATGAGAAAATTCTGCAACGAAGCAACACCGGCGGTGGTACGGGACATTCTTCTTGAGCATTTACTGGTGCACAAGGAAGAGGTGGTACAGTATGCAGCGAAAGGCGACGCCTATGCCCACGACAAAATGCAAAAGATGCAGGAAAGGGTACAGAGCCTCCAAAAATGGCTGGACGAGGTATACACTGAGACTGCAAACATGAAACAGCTGGCCACACCTGCTAAGCAGAAAGCTTTCATGCACTATTACTATTTAAAAGCAGGCCAGAAATCCATTCTGAACAAAGCGGATATGGATAAAAGGGTTCAAGAGTTTGAAGCTGATTTTGGAAAAGTGGAGAAAGCCAAGGAAATCTATAAAGGTCTTTCCCACCCGGAGGTACAGGCAGAGTATAAAGACTATGTCTCTTGTTTTTCCATGGCAGCCTATACCATGGACCACGAAAAATTTAACGAATTTTTTGATAGACGGGCCGATTATTTCGAATCTTTAGATGCGGCATACAAGGTGTTCGACGATGCCATGTTGAATGCAAAGGTGGAGAAAGAAGACCGCGACTGGTACCGCAAGGTACTACGTCAATATTTCCATGAGGAAATTTTGCAGCGTATGCCACTTAACATCACACCAATGGCCCGGTATGATAATAAACAAGGCAAAGATGCCTTTAAAGACAGAGTGCAAGAGTGCCTTGATAGCACCAGCTTGCGCAAACACATGTTTGGAAATGTCTCCGAACGGAAATGGGAAGAAACCCAAAATGGCCCCGTGGTGGCCTCCCGCCTCACGTTTGAAGAAAAACTGAGTGCGTTTGTTGCAAACCAGAACTTCCTTCAAAAAAATGTCACAGAAAGATCTGTGGAGCCGTGCATTCAGGAATATGAGGAACTGGATGAGGAACAGCGTAAGGTTTTTGCCTTGGTGGTGATGCTGCCCGGCCAATTCTTGGTAAACGATTCGCTGCCCGGTACAAAAATTATGGCAGGGCAGATGCAGCTGGATAGGCCCGTCACGCAGCATATTCAGCAGCAAC
Organism: uncultured Oscillospiraceae bacterium; assembly: GCA_964472465.1. Taxonomy (GTDB): domain Bacteria; phylum Bacillota; class Clostridia; order Oscillospirales; family Ruminococcaceae; genus JAAYCI01. Next base: position 7,347 of record CAYYLW010000004.1, read on the forward strand.
TGGCTGCCTATGTGGGCCATAAAGACTTTAACCCGGTGCCGGATTACAATGTTGTTATAGAAAAACTGACAACCGAGAATAACGGGTTAAACCTAAGCGGTTTCCAAAGCGCGCTTCATTTTACCAAGCATTGTATCCGCGAATACGAAGCGGGTATTCCCAAAGACACAAAGCGCCTGAGCGATGGATATTCTTCTATTGAGGCAGCCGCTTACCTGAGCGCAAAAGCGCTTGAGGTGAAAGAGACCCTGCCCGCTTATGTAAGTAGTAAGGCCGAATTTAAAGCATTACTACTGCAACATTTTCCCGAAGATTCACAATCTGTTGACGGCATACTGGACGCGTTTGTCCGCGATACGGTTATAGAGACCAATGGGAAACAGTGGGAATTGGATGATTCCATGTATGACCTTTTGATACGGGTGCTGCAAGACCGCACCCTGCTAGACTATACCACCGGCACAACAACCGAAGATACTGCGAATGGCGCCATGCATCAATTTGTGAACCAAGAGCAGCGGGAAGAATTGGTAAAGAAATATTTAGAAGATGACCTAACATTTAATAAGAATGTAAACAACGCCGCTTCCTACACACAAGCTATGACATCCCTGTTCAGCTACCAGTTGCGGGATGACATCAACTTTACCGGCCGAGACCTGACAAAAGATGACTTTGCCGCAGGTGCTTTAAAGAGAAAAACCGTGATAGACTGGAAACTTCTTTCGCGTGCCATTGATTTTGTGAATGAGGTGGATAAAGAAAAAAGAAGACTGGCGGCGGTGAGAAGCGCTACCCGGCACGTGGGCAATGTGGGGTGTGAAGCATCCAAAAAACTTTTCGCGGATATTAATATAACAAGGAAAACCGATAAACAAAAGGAAATTCCCGGTTTAGACTCGGAAAACTTTCAGGACGATCGATTTATGGAGATTCTTTCGCTTGAAGCGCATAACAACAGCGATGAGAAAATTAATCCAAGCCGCCTGTTAATTGCATACCGTGGCCTAACCACCGGGGAACAACAACTGTTTTTGCGTGCGCTAGAGCACAGGGACCTGCTTGATGTGTCGAGCCAAGGCAAAATCACAAGCACTTTGGGCTTAGCAGACAGAAAGTATGTAAATGAAGACGCGCGCAATAAGCTGGCCGATGAATACCTGGCGAATTCACTGCTAACGGGCAAGCGCCTTGAAAACAGGCCGGACGAATACAGTAACGCCATGTTGTCTTTGCTTTCCACACAAGTGGATGACAGCTTGGATTTTAGAACCATTGAAGGTTCGTTAGAAGACAAAACCGTTGCTGAGCGTTACCTCATTTTAAACCGCACCACAGCCATTGATTGGAAGCTGTTTCAACGGGCGCTGCAATTTGTGAAACGCACCACCAACGAAAAACGCATTATGCAGCAAGACGCCAGCCTGGTTCACTACGTAGGCGGCGGAAAAAATGGCGAATTTAAGAATGAGACGGGCAGTTTACGGGTTAACCTGCATCGGTCTGGCAACCGCTTTACCCGTTTTTGTGGGCGCAAAGCCGTAGAGAGGATAAAAGCCCAGATAGACGTGCCTTTGCAAAGCCTGGCCTTTAGCCTGCTTTCCACGGAAACAACCAATCATATTAGGGAAGAACTGCTATCAACAGCACCGGTTTCAACAGGGCAACTGGCCTTTGGCCTGCTTTCCACAGAAACGGCCAACGCTATTAACAGCACCGGTTTCAACAGGGCACCAGAAGAAGCGGCAACCGTAGAAGCACGCAATGTTGTGGAAGAACTGGCGATGGGTTCAAAAGAATTGATGGATAGCGTGGTCGACCAGATAGAGTCTGCGCTGGGGCAGGTGGAAAAGACAGAAGGCGACGTAGCGCTGGCCAAGGACATTGGCGAAAAGATACTAAAAATATATACGGGAATGAATATACCGGATGCAGCGTTTGAGAAGAAAGAAGAAGAGGAAGGGGATGTCGCGGAGGAAGAAAAAAGCTTGGGCGACAAAGTGTCTGAGTATCTTGAAAAATACGGTGAAGATGTGATACCTGCCGATAAAATGGACAGTGTGCTCCAGTTTTCCAAGCAGGCATTCGACATTGTGGGTATGGCCCAAGAAGCTACCACTTGCTTCACGGATGCGGTTTCATTTTTTACCACATTGGGCAGTAAATTTGGCAAACTAAGTGATATGCAGGCTGCCTTAAAAGAAGCCGAACACTATGACACAGCCCAAAAAGAAAAACTGGAAACGAAAAAGGTAGGCCTAAGCGAACAGCAAGCAAAACGGTTGGATGAAGGGGCGTTGAGGCACACGCTGAGCCAAAAACTGGCAGGCTCGCAAGTAGATGACGTGCTGAAAGAGGAAATTATTACCGACATTGTGAATGCAACCGTAACCGTGTTAGAAAAAACGGGTACCGTGGGCGACATTGCCGACATGGTGAAAGAAGGCCTGGACTTTGCTTTCTTTATTAAACAATATTATCAAGACAGTGAAAATGTAAAGGCCTATATTGAACAGGATCCTTCCATTCAAAAAGACTTGAAGAAAACGATAGAACGCCATAGAAACAGGGAGCTGGTCATTGACAAAAGCAAAAAGGGCAATCAGAGCAACGGCGGCGGCGCCGCATTTTTGGTAGTTGATAAGAATTTGGAGACAGATAGTCCCAGCGATGTAGTGCAATCTATCTATGGTTTTGAAGCATTTGATGAACTTTCAGATTTTGTGGGCCATAATATTGTGCACTCGCTTCTGTTTTCTGCCAGCGAGCAAAACCCGCTGCGTAACACCCGCATATGCGCCCGCGCCGCCCTTACCGCACTGGGCATGAAGCATTTGATAGGCAGGCGGGACATGGACACAGCCCAGGAGGTATTCCGCGTACTAACGGGCCAAAAGTACAAATAAACGCTGCCACCAGCACATAAAACACCGCCAGCCAACAGAAACACATTTTGGTGGCCGTTTTGTTGTTCCTGTTGGCTGGCGGCGCTATAATTGAATGCCCAAAGCAAAATTTCACCAAAAAACGATACACCGGTGGCGGCCTTGCGGGCAATACCCAATGGTTTCTCTCGTAAATGGCCCTTAACCACCCAGTATAGGCGGTTTTTTGTGGTTTACCGAAGCGGAAAACACACACGCAAAACACAAGTAAAAACAGCCGCTTAGGGGAATTTACAAGCAAAATAAAGAGCCGTACAAACCCTTATTTCTAACGGGTTTACGGCTCTTTGTTTTACTTGGCATTGGCCAGTTTTGTTTTAACCTTGGTGTAGTAAAGCACCGAATTCAATCGGTCCTCACTGGCGTTTGGCCAGTCTCCCTTTTGTAAAAAGCGCTCTGCATACAGGGGGTCGTTCATAAAACGTTGAAGGTTCCTTTTCATCAAATCCAAGCGTTTTAAAAAGGCCTCTATCTCGTTTTGGGTTATCATACCCTCCAGTGCAAATATCACATCTTCTTCCGAAAGCTGCACAATATTCTCCGCCAGTTCGCGGTCATAATATTGCATGGAAAGGCCGGTAACCACCGCAATTTTCTCCGTGTCTTTCTTCAGTTTCTGCTTTTTCTCATCATTGGCATTCAGTTGGTATAAAAATAGCTTACGCATGGCCGCATCTTCCGCATCGGTGCCAAAGGCATAGTCGTTCCCGGTGGCCATCACCGAGGATTTTTCGTCGGCAGGGTTCCCTTTTAGGGTAAATTCCTCCAGCCTACGCATGGGCAAACCGCATAACGCATCGAACATTTGCAAGCACACTGCCTGCCGTTTTATATTCGAACTTATTTCTATGGGCTGCATTCCACCCACATTCCCATTCGCAAGGGCGTTCTGCCCTTGCGCGTTCTGCCCTTGGGCGTTCTGTTCTTGGGCATTCCGCTCTTGGGCTGCTTCAGCTTTTGGCACTTTCTTTTTAGGGGCAAAATCATCTTTTACCACCTGCGTAACCACCCCAGGCACACCGCCGTCATCCTTGGGTTTTTTCACCACAGCGTGGCTGGCCGCTACCAGTTTTTCAATACCCAGCAGGCGCGCCACACGGTAAGTGGCCACCTTGCGGCGGGTTGTATTCAGGGTTTCAGCACCATTCGCTCTGGAATAAAAGCGCGCTCTTACCGCATATTCCTGTAAACCGGTATTTTTTATCTCGTTAAACCGTGCAACCAGCATTTCCTTTTGTTTTGCCTCTAACACTGCCCCCGCCAAATGCTGTTCTACAAAGGCCACGCCATCCCCTTTTTCATTCTTCATCTCTTTGGCATTCCATTTTTCCAGCAGGGCTGCCAGATCTTTGTATTTCTCATCCGCCTTCATCTTGTTGATACAGCGAATTTTCGCGTTTTCGATGTAGGCCTCTGCCGTAAGGGCTGTTCCCGCAGGAATGCTATTGTCCGCTTCCCATTCCCACTCTTCCTCCTGTTCGTCTCCCTTTTTATCCTCATTTTGCCACATCGCGAGGTCTTGGTTTTTGGTTTTTCGCTTGGCGAATACATCCTCCCAGGTAAGCTGCTGGCCCTCGGCATCGCTATTCAGCACCATCTGGTGTGCCGATTGCAGCAATTCACTGTCCTCTTCTGCATTTTCCAAAAGCTGGAACATCAGCACCTTGCGGTGCTCTTCATTTTTTCCCACGCCATTTAACTCACTGGTATATTGGCGGCAATTTTGTTTTATAGACGTGTAATACTGTTCCATATTTTTGATCAGTTGGATATCGTTATGCAGGTTGCCGGTGAATTGCTTTTTCCTGTATATTTGAACATTGCGCAAAGCGTTGATGGTGTTGCGGTAAACATCCGCATTGAATCCCAGCCCATTTTGCATACCCGCTTCCAGCATTTCCAGAAGCAGGGCCGTCCTGTCCTGATTTTTCACCGTACCTTGGGCATTCATAACCCGTGCAGGGTGGAACTCTTTTTCTGCATACAGAATCATCGTTTCCCAGGTTTCCTTGTCCAAAACCCCGGCCGCGCTTTTAAAAGCAATGCCCTCCGTAATGGCGCTGCGTATGGTGTTGATGCGCAAATCCAACAAGCCCAGCCCCAAAAACAACTGGTGCACAATTTTTTGCCGTGCATTTCCTCTTTTTGTTGCCACCGCATCCCATTTTAGGTAACGCCGGCAGGATACCTTGAGTTGATCCATTCCATTGAGCAGTTTCCCAAGGCTGTTTTGTGCCACTTTTTCTTGGTTTGGCACAGGTGAATGCAGGAGTTGCAGTGTATCATCCAGTCTCTGCTCCAGCATTTGAATGCCCTCAGAATCAAAGTGAAATTTATCTTTGGTCATCGCCAGCGCAGCCTTCGCATCCATCAAGCCACGTATCCCGCCTGCCGCTACAGGCGGTAATGTCACCCCTTGCTCAAACATATTCGTTCCATGTTCGGCAAAATCTTTCCAAAACCCGCCCCAGGTCATATCGGTTTTCTTTTTGGGGTCCAGCGTTTCAAAGTAGATTAGCGCCCCTTTGCGCAACTCTCTCATCTGTTTCAGCGCTTGATCGGCCACTTTGTGAGAACGCAGTACCTGCTGCACGCGTGTGCTTTCCGCCAGGGATGCTTTTGTTGGGGGTGCTTCTTTTTTCAGCACCTCTATCCCTTCCTGTTTATCTGCACGATAATTTTGGGCCTTTGCTATTTGTTGCGCATTGGGCCCCGTATGATTTGGGGATTTTTCCAGCCGCAAGGCTTCCGCATTTGCCATTTGCAGGCCACTATTTTTCACACTTTTGCTGGGCTTTATCGTATGAAAACTTTCCTGCCGCACCGCAGAGAACTCTTTGTGCTGCCTGGAAGAAGCCCTGAACCCTTCTTGTTTTGAAATAGTGAGGCCATCCTGCCCGGCCACGCGGATTTTTTCCGGCACAACGGCGTCAGCATTCTCCGGTTTCGTCACTTCCACATTACCTTGCGGCGCAATACTATACTGTGCCTTGGGCACAATGCGGCGGGGGGGCTTCTGCGGCTGCACATTTACTTCCAGCGGATGAACGGTTACTTTCTTTGGTTTAATGTGCCTTACACCGATTGCCTTTGGCTGCACCTTTTGCGGTTGTACGGCCACGCCCTGTTTCTCTAGCACAAATTGATTTTGTTTCTCAATCTTGATTTTATCCCGCTCGGCTTGTTCCCACGCGGCCTTTTCCCGTGCCGCCTTTTCTCGCGCCGCCTGCTCCCGCAAGGGCTTTTCCTGCAACTCCTTTTGCATTTTTTCCAATTGTTTTTTCTGATATTCTTTGGCCGCTCGATGCAGCTGGGCATATTTTTGAATCAATTCGCCTATCACATCTTCCGCAGTACGGTCTTCTGTCTCTGCAATACGGGCACTGTTTAAGAAAACCAGTTCATCCATCAACCCAAAAAACACTTGATAAGTCTGATCATCATCGTTCAACACCAAGTTGGTTTTTCGCAAAGCTTGAAACGCCTCTGACAATTCATCCGCCAGAAGTGGAGACACTGTATCTTTAGGCCGCCCCACAGCCACCTGGATATTGGGCTGCTCTTTGAGCTCATCTTTGGGCTGCTCTTTGGGTTCTTCCTTGGGCTGCTCTTTGGGTTCTTCCTTGGGCTGCTCTTTGAGCTCATCTTTGGGCTGCTCTTTGAGCTCATCTTTGGGCTGCTCTTTGGGTTCTTCTTTTGGCTGCTCTTTGGGTTCTTCCTTGGGCTCTACTTTAAGTTCTTCTTTGGG
>CAYYLW010000004.1:14139-14226 GCA_964472465.1 uncultured Oscillospiraceae bacterium
CTTTTGGCTGCTCTTTGGGTTCTTCCTTGGGCTCTACTTTAAGTTCTTCTTTGGGCTGCTCTTTGACTTCTTCTTTGGGCTGCTCTT
>CAYYLW010000004.1:14326-34773 GCA_964472465.1 uncultured Oscillospiraceae bacterium
TGCGCTCTTCTTTGGGCTGCTCTTTGCGCTCTTCTTTGGGCTGCTCTTTGCGCTCTTCTTTGGGCTGCTCTTTGCGCTCATCTTTGAGCTCTACTTTACGTTCTTCTTTGGGTGGCTCTTTTTCTTTCGGCAAATTGGCCGGCTGGCAATGTTCCAAAAATTTCGCCCAAGACATCTGCCTTATCTTTTCATCTTGAGCAGACAGTTCCAGATGCGTTTTGGCCGTTTCTTTTACGCTTTGCATTTGTTCCATTTGCAGCCACATCTTTTTTATCAGCACATCTGCCAACTGGCTGTGCCGGTTCGGCACCCGCGGCCCTTGCGCAATCTTACCGCCCTTAAGCGGCAAATGGTCTAAAGGTTCGTTGTTGTAAAAGCGCAACATGGCATCCACCGCCGCCCTATACCGCGCCGCGGCCCCGGCAACAGCATCCTCGGCGTTTTCGCCCAAATCCTCGCCCACTTTTGTTTCCAAAAACAGCACCAGTTCATCCAGTTTGGTCATTGCGCTAGAATAGTGCGTGTTTTGGGTACCCCGGTGCATGGTGGCTTCCCGAATCATATACTGCAAAAAAACCAGTGAATCAGCCGTATCTGGCAGGGCCAGTTCCGGCCGGGCATCTGGGGCTTTTAACAGGTCTTTTTTCTGATCTACCGTATTCTTGTTTTCTTTTGGATGGTTGCTTGCCGCGGGTCTTACCTTGTCCTCAGCCTGCCCCTCAACCTCGTTCTTCGCTTGCCCCTCCTGGTTTTGCCCCACAAGCACCAAAGACTCTTTGCTTTTCTCCAGCAATTGGCTCCAGGTAGTTGCACCCAGCCCTTGGGCGGCGGCCAGCTCCGTCACCTGGGCAAGAAGGGGGTTCTTTAGCTTAAACACCTCATCCTTCAGCCCCTCGGCCACCTTCCCAAGATGCTGTATCAGTTTTTCCTGTGGTTTTTGCAGCATCTCTTCCCGGTCTGCCCGTGCCTCTAAATAGTTTTGCACATGTTCCGCAAGCAATTGATACCCCGGCAAAACCGTTCCTTCTATCCAGCTTGCTGCCTTAGGCCCATCGGCCATCAGCAGCGTATTGTTGTATTCTGCCACTTCGTTCAGTTGCAGGGCCATAATGTTAAACAAATCATCTTTTGTATTTGCCATTAAGGTCTGCATGATATTCACTTTTTTCTGTATGTTGGTCAAATTCTGAACAGTCACATCATCATTGGCCTCTGCTTCTAATTCCTTTGTAAGCTCTTCCAGAATTTTTTCATCATTTTGTTTTTCCTCGGCCTTGTTTTCCTCTGCCCCCTCTTTTGGCACAGAAACATGGGCCGCTTGGCTGCCAATCTGCATAGGGGCCACAGGTTTTTTCTTTTCAAAATCGATATCCGCATCCGACATCAGAAATTGCATACCCGTCTCCCTTCCACTGCCGCCAGCCTATCATGCCTATTCGTAGTTTAGTGTAACATGTGGTTATTTCATCAGCAACGAATTATCACACTCTTTAGCAATTCTTAAAACTTAAAGCGGCCTTATTGGTGCTATAATATGTTTAATAGGCCGCAGGAGGTAGAAGAATGGACGATACCCGAGTATCCTTACCCGGATATACCACTGCCACAGAAGAAATATTGGACTGGATGGAGCTACTGCGCCACCTGGCCCTGCTGGAGCTGGAACAGCCTCTGCCGGCGGGCGCTGCGCCCAAAGAAGCCTTCTTTGCCATGAAGCAGCGGGCCAAAACGGCAGAAGTTGCCCTTCCCCTCCACGTTTTGGCCACACAGTTTTTTCTCAGCGATTTCTCTCTATTTTGCATCATGCTGGCATCTACCCCTGGCTTCGATCTTTCCTTCGAGGCCGTATACCGTTCTTTGGGCGCGGGCAACCGCCCAACACTTAGCATGGCCATGCGTTTTTTCTCCCATATCGGCCCCGTGGATGGAGAGGAGCTGGCCGAGGTGCTAAACCCGCAAAGCCCCTGCCGTGTGGCCTTTACCCTGGCGGGGGAAACACCGCACATGGGGCAAAGCCTGGTGCCGGCCGCCTCACTTCACGCCGTGCTGCGCGGGGACATTCCCCCTTTTTCGCAGTTCTCTGGGCTTAGGTGGCACCTGCCGGAACAGCCACCCCCGCCACACCACAACGCGGAACTGGCTTTACGAATTGCCCAGTTTGTGCAGCTGGGAGAGGAAAACGGTGATTCCTGTACCGCTTTGGTAACCGGGCCACGGGGCTGTGGCCGCAGCCAAACCTTGTGCGAAGCCGCCCGCCTAATACACATGCCCCTGGCGGTGGTGGACGCACAAAGCCTGTGCCAACTGCCAGCAGAGGCGCAAGAGACAATCGGCTGGGATGTTTTGCTATGGGCCGCCGCCTTAAACGGCCGCGTTGCGGTAACCGGCCTTTCGCCCAATTTTTCCGAAAACACGGGCTTAGCCAACTTTTTGTCCCGGTGTTCCCGTTTACTGACCAGCCTGTTTTTGGTGGCGGAAGACGGTGTGCCGGACTGGTTGCCTCTTACGGAAAATCTGGTGGAATTCCCCTTTGCCCCCAGTGGTCTGCTGGCCCGCCGCGCACTGTGGCAACAGGCCGCTGCTGCCTATTCTATGGAGGAGAGTGTGGATGTGGGGCAATTTGCCAACAAACTTTGCCACACCGCCGAGGATGTGCGGCGCATCCTGCACCGGGCGCACCTGCATGCCCGCAGCCGGAACAATAGCCAAATATCCGGCGCCGATATTTGGGCTGGGGTTCGTTTACACAACGCCAGCCAGCCAGAGGGACGCAGCCTAAGCCGGGTGGAGTGCCTGTTCACCTGGAACGATATTGTGCTGCCGGAAGAACAGATACGCCAAATGCGGGCGGCCTGCAACCGCATTTTACACGCACACACGGTGAACGAGCAATGGGGGTTTGGCAAAAAATTACCCTATGGGCGGGGGGTATCGGTGCTGCTGTACGGCCCACCCGGCACGGGCAAAACCATGTCGGCCCAGGTGATGGCCGGGGAACTGGGGCTGGATTTATATAAGGTAGATTTAAGCCAGTTGGTGAGCAAGTACATTGGGGAAACCGAAAAAAATGTGTCCGACATTTTTAGCTTTGCCCGCCGCACCAACTGTGTTCTTCTGTTCGACGAAGCGGATTCCCTGTTTTCTAAGCGTACCGAGGTGAAGGACTCAAACGACCGCCACGCGAACACCGAAACCGCATTCCTACTGCAAAAAATAGAAGAGCATGCCGGTTTTAGCATCCTTTCCACCAACCTGTTATCCAACATGGACAATGCTTTTCGCCGCCGTTTCACCTACGTTGTGTCCATCCCCATGCCAGACGCCGCTTTGCGCCTGCGCATCTGGCAAAAGGCCTTCCCGCCCGAAGCACCGCTGGCGCCGGACGTGGATTTTGCCGGGCTTGCCCGCAAGCTGGAACTCTCTGCCAGCGCTATTAAAACTGCCGCACTGGAGGCCGCCTACCAAGCCGCCGCCAGCGGCGGAACCATTTGCTTCTCCCATCTGGCCAGCGCCATACGCGCCGAGATGAACAAGCAGGGCACCCGGCTGAGCGAGGCGGAAATCACCCAAATGCGAACGCTTAATTGAGGCCGAACTACAATAGAATGGGGCCAAGAAACCCCCAATTCCCCGAAAAGTGATGAACGGTTCTATTCTTAAAAGGTCTTGCCAGAGTTCGCTGGTTACTCTGGCAAGACCCCCCTGTAACGTAAAACGCACACCATGAACAGTGGTTCATGGCGTGCGTTTTTGGCATTAAACGGCATAGCAAACTGTATCGTAGCCCATGGCGCTATAGTGGCGGATATACAGCCGATAGTCCGGCCGGATTTTATGAAGCATCAGGGGCAACGTCCACATGTGATGCAGCAGGTGATAGACACAAATGGCGATTTTCGGCTTTTGCTCGCCAATCAGTTTTTCCGCCCCTTTCAGCATTTCTTCCTCAAAACCCTCCACATCAATTTTTAAGAAACTGGCCCGTCTTCCGGCCAGCAAATCATCCAAACGCCCCATCCGCACGTCTGGCGCCACTTTTTTAATGTTTACCGAAACCATGCTATCGGTCGGCAGTTCTTTTGGCACCACCACTTCATGGCAGCTTTTTTGTACCAGCAGTTCTGAAAGTGGATGGCTGTTTTCATTACTAAGGCCACAGTTGTAATGATAAACACGTTCCAATTTGCGGTCTTCAAACATTTTTAGTGCCACAGCATAATTCTGCTTGTCTGGCTCAAAAGAGAAAATGGCCTCGTATTTTCCGCCCGTTTCCTGCAAAAATTTTTCCACCGTATCTCCTACGTATGCGCCACAGTCCACAAAGCATTCGTCATCGGCCAGTTGAATCATATCTTTGCAGAAATATTCATCCGTATCGCATAATTTGTAAAATTCCTTCTCGGCCAGGTGGGGCGCCAACTTTTGGCAGAGTAGTTCCACATAAATCTCTTTGGAACGCTCATCTCCCAGCAGGTTGTAAGCCTTCCCTATATCTTCTTTGGCATCCACCATCCACTGGACATCTCTTTCGTGGTCAAAATAGCAGCTATAGCAGTCCCCAATGAAATAGGCCTCCAGCCCCATCTCTTCAACCTTTGCCTTTGCTGCCAAATATTCCTCTGCGGTAATCACAACCACAATTTCCCCCATTTGGGTTAGTTCGTGAGGTGGCACACAGGGAAACCCTAAAAACTCCTTGCCCCAATTCTTCTCGTCAAAATCAGACACACATACAATGTTCATCTCTCCAAATAATTCTTTAAATACAATTTTTGAAAACTCAGCAAACAGGTCTCCCAGCCCCAAAATGCATATTTTAGGCGCTGTTTTTACCCTTTTGCGTACTTTTAGGTAATTTTTATAGATTGGATAGTCCGCCTCAATGGCGTACTGGATGGCAAGCTCCAAGCGCTCTTTCTGTGTCATAGTCTAGTCCTCCATTTTTTTAAACTGAATGGCTGGTTTGCCTATAAAAAGAAGAAAAATATTTCCTCTTATTAACCGAATACTATAAGAAGCCCGGGGAAAGTTTGGGCTTGGAAACCAATTCACCCCGTACAGCGGCATCTGCCACCAAAACCGGGACATTCGTTTCCTAGTGAAACAGCGGTAATTTAAGGGTAAGGCCCAGGCCCCGGCCCAAACCACTGCGGGCGCTGATGGTTCCACCATGGTTTTCGATGATATGCTTTGTTAAATACAGGCCAGTGCCGCTTCCCATATGGCTATTGGAGCCCTGATACCCCTCATTAAAAATATTCTCCACCTCTTCTTCCTCTAGGCCAAAGCCATCGTCCTTAATTACAATGGTAGCATAGCTGTCATCGGCGCTAACCGTGATATTGACAGCGCCCGGACGGCCCATATATTTCACGGAATTCTCGAAGATATTGTACAAGGCACGGCGAATGCCACTTTCATCGCCATCACAAATCATGGCGTCTATCTGGGTGATGAGCCGTATATCAATGCCCTTCTGGCTGGCGGGAATCGCCATATCCTCTGCTGTTTCTGAAAGCAGCTTCAACATATCAAATGGAAGGCGTACCAGACCATCAGTCCCCTCTTGCTCTGACTGCCCTATTGTCTCATTGAGCGCGTGGGTCAAATCAATGCTGCGTTCGCTAATTTTTTGTAAATACTCATGCCTTACGGCCGCTTCCTTTACCAAATCGCCCAAAAGTATATCGGCATACCCCTGAATAATAGATACCGGCATCCGCAAATTATGGGCCACTTGATGCTTGTACGCAACAAGCCCCTCCTGCATTTGGGTTTTTTCCTGCTCGGCTTGGGCCTGTTGCTCCTCAAAACGGGCCGTCAAGCCATTTAGTTCCTCTTGCAGGTTGGCCAGGCGCTGGCGGCCCCGGCGGCGCTGTGTGGCCAGGGCCACACAGGCACAAAGTGCCGCGGCCACCAGCCCTGCGGCCACCAGCCACCAGCCATACCACAGGCATAGCGCCAGGCCAGCGGCTGAAAAAAGAAGTGAAAATACAAAAAATACACCGCTTATCATATAATATCCTTTTCTGCCGCCTAGTTTGCCCATAGAAAAACAACGTTTTCTTGTGCCTTGCCTAGAGGGGTATACGCTATCTGGCCGGCGGGTTTTTTTCTTTTTTCATTGTGTGCACGTACCCATATTGCTCCAATAAGATATAGTCTTTATTCTATACCATCACAAGCTTTTTCGGGGGGGCTTTGGCCATTCTTTAACATTTTTTTAGAATTGCCAAACACGGGTTTTATACATATTTACAAATGATTTTTTGATTCTCCCTCACCCATCTCTCCCCCGGGGTTTGTCGTCCATACCAAAGCGACGCATCGCCTGAGCCGAAACTGGCTCATGACACATAACCATATCGGCCTGTTCCCCGCAAGAACGATTGAGGTAATGCTTGCCTTTAGGGCTATTCTCTCGACACTTTCCCGACACTCTAGCGGTTATTCTTTATAAATATTGAAAATAATTCGGAACAATATGTGTTGAGATAGAAGGGCGGAGAATGGCTCATGGATACCGCTGCGAGTAAGCTATCCTCGCATAAAACAGAATGACAAAAACAGAGGATGACATGTATCGCATTTTACTTTTGGAAGATGACCCTGATAGCGTCGAAATTACCAAAATGCACCTGAGCCATGCTGGTTATGAACTTGGTATTGCCACTTGCTTACACGAGGCTGAAACCCTGATGGCCCAGCAGGAGTTTGACCTTTTACTGCTGGACATGATGTTGCCAGATGGCAGTGGCACACAGCTTTGTGCTAAGCTGCGTGCCACTGGTCACATCGGCCCTGTTATTTTCATCACCTGCATTGACGATGGTGACACCATGGTGGATGCCTTTGAAAACGGGGCCGACGACTATGTAGTGAAACCGGTAAACTATGAAACCCTGCTGGCCCGTATTAAAGCCCACCTACGCCGGGCGGAAAGTGTTCATACCAAAAGGAATAACGACAAAATACAGATGCTGGGTGATTTTACGCTGGATAAGGTACGCCGGCAGCTTATCAGTGCCAGCACTGTGGTGGAGCTTTCTGCCATTGAATATTCCCTCTTGCTATTTATGCTGGAAAACCCCGATAAACTTCTTTTATACGACGAATTATACAGCCACGTATGGGTGAATGACAGCCTGGGTGATGTACGAACCGTCATGGTACATATTTCAAATCTGCGAAAAAAAATAGACCCCGACAAGAAAGGTATCATTCAAACTGTGCGAGGTGCTGGTTATGTGTTTAGCTGCCCTTAAACAGATGCCCACTTCCTGTAGCCACCACCTTGTGAGGAGAAATGACCATGGATTTTGAAACTGTTTTTGCCGAAGCGCTACGGGAAAAACCTTATGAAAGCTACGCCCAATATACAGGGCAACTTTTTTCGTGTGTGGACCGCCAGCTTGCCACCTATATTGAGGGCCTGAAAACTATTTTTGCCAACGAGGGCGGCGGGTATAAAAACGTTTTGTACCCCGATATTGAAATTGCCCACAGCCTGACGGAAAAACATCTGGCTGATTTTTTACTGGGGGCCAAAACGCCCGAAAATCCTTCCGGCGATATAGAGGATGCCGATGAGGAAGTGTTTGATGAACTGGAGCCCGAACTGGCGCAACTACTGAGCGGTTTTTCTCACTCTGAAAACGAAAGCACCGCCTTTACGGTGGATGAGGCACTTAGCTTTGTGCAGCACCGCGCCTCTCTTACCGATTCCAGCCAGGTTTCCTTGCCTCTGTTTCACCTTACGCAAAAATTGAACATGAGTAATTTTACTCTGTTTTGTTTTTCCAGTGCCATTCTGTCTTCCACCCAAACCAACTATGCCGCCATTTTTCAAGTTGTAAACCAAAACGCAAATTACCCCTGCCCCACCATTGAAAGCGCGGCCAGGGTATTCTATGGCCACCACTTCTCTATGAACGACGCCTACTGCGAAATGTCAAACGCGCTAGAGCAGCTAATGCCCATTATTGAGATGAAGGTAAACCCGGCCATCCCGTTTTCCACCGTAGTTTCTCCCGATAAACGCATGATTGACTACCTGTTTGGAAGCAACCCCATGCGCCCAGACCAAAACTATCGCCGCTTTTTCAGTGTGCTGGGCAGCGAAGGCGAACTGGACCCCTTTATTGCCAACAAGGGCCAGTTGGGTGCCTTGAATATCTCGTATAAGGATGGGGTGCGGCTATTCAACCTGTACGGGGACGAGGGGGCCGGCAAGCGCTTCACCACCCTACATTTCTGCCAGGAAAAGTCCCTGCATTGCATCACGCTGGATGGCGCAAAGCTGTTTGTGTACGATTTTTCTTTTGTGAATACTGCACTGTGGGCCGCCTGCCGGGAATGTATTTTGACGGATGCGGTATGTGCCCTCATCAACTTAAAATACCGCGAAGACGAAAAAGAGAAATTCTTTGGCTACATGGACCTCGCCTTTGGCAAATTGCGCGAGCGGGACATCATCACCTTCACGCTAAGCCCAGAAAAACTCCCCCTGCGCGAGATGACCAGCACCGACTTTACCCAAATTGAGCTGCCCACCCCCAATGTGGGAGAACGGGAAGAAACCTGGCGTTTTTACGCACAGGGCTACCAGTTTGCAGATGATGTGGACATCAATGAAATGGCGGCCAAGTTCCTGTTTACCCCCGGCAAAGTGAAGGCGGCCATAAAGCTAAGCCGGGGACTTTCCGCCATGGAAAGCAGCGATATTATTCTGCGCGCAAAGCTATTTGAGGCCTGCTATAACCAAATGAGCCATGAACTGACCCAAAAGGCCACCAAGATTAAAGCCACCTATAGCTGGGACGATATTGTGATGAGTGTCGACCAGCGCGAGGCTTTGGAAAATGCCTGCAACCAAATGACCTTCCGTAAAAAGGTGTACGAAAACTGGGACTATAACCGTAAATACCCCTATGGACGCGGGCTGAGTGTGCTGCTTTTTGGCGCACCCGGTACCGGCAAAAGCATGTGTGCCCAGGTGCTTGCCAACGCCCTAAACCTGGAACTTTACCGTGTAGACCTCTCCAAAGTGGTAGACAAGTATGTGGGTGAAACCGAAAAAAGCATCTCTATGATTTTCCGGGAGGCGAAGAAGTGTAATGTGGTGCTCTTTTTCGACGAATGCGACACCCTGTTTGCCAAGCGTAGTGACGACGGCGGCGCGAACCAATCCAGCAACAATAACAAAACAGCCCTCCTCTTGCAGGAGGTGGAGGCCTACGATGGCGTTTCGGTGTTGGCCACAAACTACAAACACAACATCGACCCCGCCTTCTTCCGCCGGATGAAATACATTGTGGAGTTCCAGTTCCCAGACCCCGACACCCGCGAAATTTTGTGGAAAGCCACCATCCCCAAGGGAACCCCCTTGGCCGATGATGTGGACATCCGTTTTTTGGCTGAACGGTTTGAATTTGTGGGTGGTAATATAAAAAACTGTATTTTGAACGCCGCCTTCCTGGCCGCGGCCGATGGAAGCGGAGAGGAGGTGGCCATGCGCCACTATCTGCAAGCCATTCGCTATGAGTTTGTGAAGACCGGCAAGGTGTTTACCCGCAGCGATTTTGAGCCCTATGCCGACATGGTGATGTGAGGATTCATCTGCTCCAAAGCAAACCCCCAACCAGTAGCGCCAGTCTTTCGGCACTTACCTGGTTGGGGGTTATTGGTTTTCCAGCAACGGTTACTCATTATTTTCTGTGTGAAAAATGGCCTGGCTACTAAAAACGGAAGGGGCGGTATTGAGTCCACTCCATGTTTTTTGGGCCGTCTCATCAAACAAACCCTTCCCTATATTCAAAAAAGGGGCTGGCTTTGCCGCAAGCGTCAATTCCATATCCTCCGGTTCCGTGTTTGCCTCCTGCTGTACGGCCAAATTTTTCTTTTTCTTTTGGTTCTTTTCCATGTCTTGGTCTACCACATTCACGCAAAACCCTCCCTTACAAACGCCGCACCAACATCAGGGTGATATCGGCCACCTGCTCTATCTGGTCCGTGAACGAAAGAACGGCCGAGCCCACAGTCTTCACCACCTGCTGTGGTACCAGTACCTCCGTATTCATTTTCTTCATCAGTTGCAACAAGGTATCGTTGCCAAAGCGTTGGCCCAGGGGGTTCGTGGCTTCTGTTACCCCAGACGTGTAAAGCAGCAGGCAGTCCCCTTGGTTCATCAACTCCGCCTGGGTGTTGTATTCCGCATCTGGGTTAAGCCCCAGCGGCTGGCCACTCTCGGCCACCAGCCAACTGGCCGCGCCGTTAGCGCGCTTTATAATGGGCTCGTGATGCCCGGCATTCACATAGCTTAGCACATTGTTATGCGCATTATAGATTCCCAGGAAAACCCGTGCACTCATGCCCTGCTCATTGCTTTCACATAGCTGCCGGTTGATGGATTCCAGCACCTCACGCGGGCTGCACCCCGAAACAGCTCTGTTTTTAATCAGCGTTTGCAGCACCATCATATACAGCGCTGCAGAAATTCCGTTGCCCTCCACATCTGCAACGACGAATGCGATGTGATTGCGGTCCACCGGGAAGCAGTCATAAAAATCGGAGCCGATGTTCTGCGCCTTGTACATTTCGGCATAAATTTCCACATCTGTGTAGTCAAGATACGGCGGGAAGAGTTTGGGCAAAAGCCCCTGCTGAATGCTGTTTGCCGTTTTCAGGTCATCACTGGTGCGTTGGCGGCTGGCGGTTTCAGCAGCCAGGCTCTTTGTGTAAGACTGAATATCGTTAAACATTTGGTTTATGGATGTGGCTAAGGTGCCAATTTCATCCTTGGTGGCCACTTCCAGCGGCTCAAAGGTATCATTTTCAATACCCCCCTGTACAAATTCCTCTGTTTTTTCCGTGATTTTTGTGATTGGTTTTAGCACCCTTTTACGCAGCAGACGCAGCAAGCGTGAAAAACATATGACAACAAAAAGAATGGTAAGCACAATGATGATAGAGAGATACACCAACAGGTTGGCCGTAACCTCGGCCATATCTATGTCTACCCCCACATACCCCACAACGTTTCCCACCTCGTCCGTCACCGGCGCATAGGCAGATTCGAAGTAGCCATATTCATTTCTGGTGGGTGATAATTCTATAGCGGCAATACCATCTTCCAGAACAGCGGCAGCCGTAAAATTTGTGTTTTCTACCGCACCCATCTCCGCTGGCTCAATGCCCTCCACAAGAAGGGAACGCACATCGTATATATAAACCGATTCCGTCTCGCTGATTGGCTTCATCACATACAGAAACTGCACATCCATAACTCTGCACACCTCTGCGAGTTGTTGCTCTGTATCATAGTACTCCTCATCCTTCTCCCCCGTTTCGGCATACCGAATCAGCTCCTCGCCAGAGACGAACCTGGCCGCGATACTGGCAACTCCACGCGCGTAGTTGCCAAACCGTTGCAGCATAGACACCTGGTAATTGAGAAAATTTGCCACACTGATAAGCAGCACCAAAAGCAGCGCAAACAGCACAAATAACCGGGTAAACCGGGTGAGGATGCTGGCTTTTTTATTCGGCTGTTTCCCCTCTGCGTCTGTCCTCTCTTCCTTACCTGCTTTTTCTTGCCCTTTTGCCTCATGTCTGGTTGCTTTTTTCATGCCACATGCTTCCCCCTTTGCCGCATTTTTCTTCGTTTTATACATCGGGCCGCAAAAGCCGCTCTTTTGAATTTGCACTTTTATGATATCAACCAAAGTAGCATAATGCGACGGATATTACAATCTTTTCACCCCCAAATATCCCCTATAATTGCCCGTCATTCCCCAAATTCAGCGCATTTTAACGAATCTTTAGAATTAATTCCAGCTTGCCGTGTTAGAATATTAGCATTCAAAGCAACAGTGCTTGTGCCAGCTCAAACCAAAACATCTATGGCCCAATATTCGCGTTAAAAAATGATATTTGATGTCACAGTATTTTAAATTTAGGGGTGTGTACCGTGCAAAACCATGAAGTGCTTCCGTTTGAACGGAACCGGTATTATCCAGGCAAGCTACTTACCTCAGCCGATTTTCAGGCAGAGCAAGACTACTTTAACAACAAACGCCGTTTTGCCAACAGCCTTCTGTATGGCATGGGTGTGTTGTGCGGCCTGGGGGTTTACAGCTTAGATGACCTGTCTGTGATGATAGAATCTGGCGTTGCTGTGGATGGCTATGGCCGTGAAATTGTGCTGGAAAAATCGGTGGTCAAGAAGCTGTCTGCCGTTTCCGGTTTCGACACCCTGCGTTCCGGCAGCGCTGTGCTGGGCTTGCGCTATGCAGAGGAGCCCACCCGCCCCACCTATGCCATCAACCGGCAAACCGGGGGCGAGGAATATGAGCCAAACCATATCGCCGAAGACTTCGAGATTTTTTTGGCCAATGAGGATTCCATGCCCCCTCTTCCCAGCATAGAAACCGATTTTTTCGTCCGTGGCGCTCTGTTTTCCGATAACGATTATGAGGTGCAGTTCTTCGCCCCCTCCAACATCAGCCGCGGCGTAGAGATGTGCCTTACTGTGCAAGTTAGCTGCAAAAGCGAAACGCCCCATGTGTTTGCGCTGGAGTGCCTGTTGCAGGCCCCCTCTTTCACCACCGCCGAAGGCACGCACGAACTACAGATTAGCATACCGGAAGTGGTGCTGGCACAGGGAGAAAGCACCGAAAGCCACTTCTGGATACGGGAAAGCGCCCAGGCCAGCGGTGAGTCTGTCTTTATTGCAAAACCCCCGAATGTAAGCATCTGGGTAGACCACACAGAAAAAATGCTGAACGAAACATTTCTTCTGAAAGTCAACCTACTGGATGAAACCGTGGACGATATCATTGCCGAGGAAACGGGCCGGGTAAGCCTGGAAGAACTGAAGAACGCAGGATGTGCAGACTACATCCCCTTGGCCATTTTGCAGGTGCAGGTAAACCAAAACACCTATGTCATTGAAGAGGTGGCCGACCGCGGGGTGAAACCATATTTACCTCTCATCGCGCAAGAATGGCAGCGCCGCTATTTTGCTTCCTATTTCCGCGAAACCCACCTCTCCCTTCCCCAAACACGGGAAGAAGACCCCGGTATCACCGAGCAAAACAGTTCCTCCCTGGCCGAGACCAATGCTTCGCACGCCACCGGGCTATGTGAAATCCCCTTTAGCAGCAAGCCCAAAAGAGGGGATGTGTTCCATTCCGAAGAGATTATGCACGGGCTTGGGCCTGGCAATGTGTATATACATGTGGGGCTTGAATACCTTTCGGATGATGTTCGGCTGGATGCCGCCGCCAAAAATGTCATCTATGGCGATGCCGACCTGTTTTCAGAAGATAAGCCCGCGGTGCCAAGCGTGCGCACGGCCGTGAAGGTGATGAACGAACGGGGAAGTTTTGTGGTGGCCGCCAAATTGATGCACGACTCGCCCTATGCGCTGGCGCTTGTGCGCTGGGTAGCGGTGCGCATCCCCGACGAAGGGGACAAAACCCTGGCCACACGTATTGCCGGAAAGAGCATCAGTGCCACGCAGCCCACTGTGCTGCTGGCTGTGCGGGAAAACCATTATTTCGATGTGAAATTCCGCAATATGGAGCCCACCACCCTCTCGTATGAGTTGACCGAAAACGATTCGGGCGAAATTACGCAGGACGGTGTGTACACGGCCCCCGGCCGCGAAGGTGTGTATGAGATTCGCATCTACTGCACAGAACTGCCACTGATTAGCACCTACGCCTACGCCATTGTGAAAAAACGCGATTTGGATGCAGAGGCAAGCACGCCCGGCGCTATTCAAAGCATTGTTGAAGAGACGAAACAATCTTTGAATTCCTAAAACGGCACCCTGCCAACACACATAGCAAGGGAGGAAGGCGCTGTGATTTTTGAGACCGATGGCATGCGGCTTGTAGCCGTTCGCCATATGTTTAATGGGCCTTGTAACGACTTGCTTGTGTGCCAAGACACAGCCTCTCCGCTTCGGCCTTATTACACCCTGCTGGTGGTAACCGATAGCGCGTGCGCCAAGCAATTTCTGCACATCATCAGCAGCAGTGAAAAACCTGGGAACCCCGATTACCAAAGCTGCCTGCGCATTTTTTCCCAAAATGAATTCTTGTGTTTTCTTTTTCCTTACCGCGCACAGCGGCGGCTATCCGCCTTTGCCGAAAGCCAGCTCAATGCTTCCCGGCGGCGCGAAACCATGGCCGTAAACCTGGTGATGGAATGCCTGGAAACCCCCTTTCCCTACCCCTTTCTGTATTTGATTTTGGTGCAAGACAATGTGAATTTGTTGGCGGATGACAAGGTGTATTTTACCCCCTTCGTGGATTTGGCCGAACTTGACGAGAACAAGGACGAGGCCAGTTGCGTAGACGTATGTGCACGGCTTCTTTTGCAGCACCTGGACGATGACAGCCAGCGCAGCCTCAAAACTCTGGTCCTTCTGCGCAAAAAGCTAACGCGCTCCTCCTACCAAAGCTTCCCTGAACTGTACAAGGATATCCGGCTGGCTATGCTGCCGGATGGACAAACTTCTATTTTTGCCCGCATCCGCAGGGCCTGGCACCAAAACAAAAAACGCCTGTTTAATGTGTTGCTGGTTATTTTTCTCATTACCATCGTGCTGGCCATTCTTATATTGTTGGGCCAGCTCATCTTTGGGGATGTCGTTCTTTTCAGTATGCTGGAAAATAAATTCCGCACGATCGGTACGGAAATACTGGGCTGAGGCCACTTAGGCGGCAAGGCAAAAGTAAACATTAGGAGGCACTGGTGAAGAAGGCAATCGTATCTTTTTTGTTGTTGGCGGTATTGCTCAGTGCCATAATCATTGTGCTGCCTTTTGGCACACCAGAACTGCCTTCCACCGCTGGCAAGCTGGCCATAGATACCACAGGAAAAGTCTACACTGCAAAGGCCCGGCCCGACGGCAACTGGGTTTACGCACTCGGCGGTAACACGGTGGATGCCACATGGCGGCTGCCTGCCACTGTAGACGGTTTTCCCGCCCCTGTGCAACAGTTGTGCGGTAACGGCAAAGACCTGGCCGTATTGCAAAGCTGGCATAGCACCACCGAAACCCATTGGCGCATATGGCGCAAAACTGCCTCCGGTACACGCTTTAGCCCCGTGTTAGACGGCACTTTGGAAGCCGGCACCTCATTCCCTGTGCTGAGTTTTGACCACGAGACCTTATGGCTCACTTTTTTGCAAACGGGCGGTGCTGCCGCCAGGCTTTGCAAGGTGAGTGAAACAGGCGCGGAGGCCACGCTTGCCGAGGTGAGCTCTTTGGCAGCCCCCGCCGGACGGTTCTTCACCACCGCCACCACCCTGGATGGCGTATTGTATGCTCTAGTGGACAATGGTGTGCTGTTTGCCAACGGAACCGCCCTGGATTATAAAGACGAAGGCACCCTTCTCTGCAGCCTAAAGGCAAACGCCGGAACCTTGATTGCGTGGAGCGCGAAAGGGCAAAATATTCTGTACACCGGTGGGTTGACCCTGGCTGCCCTGCCCGCTTTGGCGGGTACTGAAACCGTGCTGGACGGTGCGGCCGCCGATGAAGAAACTGCCGTGTTTTTATCTTCAAGCGGCGAAGCCCCCGCGCTTCTACGGCTGGACACCGCGGGGTATGCACGTACCAACAAACTGCAAAGCACCCTTCCCGTGCGTGTGCAGGTGCGGGTACCACTGCTCCTTTTGGTTTTGGGCGGCTTGTTGCTCCTGTATCTGGTGGGTTTGGCCCTGTACTGGCTGCTCAAGCACTGCCCCTTCTTTGCCCTGCGTATAACGGGGCTGTGCTTTTGGATTTTTGCCCTGATTGTGCCTTTGCTTGCCACACTTTCCACCACCATGCTGGCGGATGAATTATACAGCGTCATTTTGCAAAATGCGGCGACAAACGCCGAAAGCATCCTGGCAGAAACTACGGAAAGCGGTTTGGCTTTGGCTGCCAGCGGTGAACATGTTTCCTTTCTACTGTATGATGGCACGCAGGGCTACGCGCTGGCCCCGGCCCCCGGAATGCCAGCCGGCGCCACCGCCCAGGCTATGTTTGGCCCAGAGGTGTACCAGATGGCCACCCAGGCCGAAAGCCAAAACGCGGCTGTTTCCAAGATGCTATACAACGGCCTGCAAGCCGATCTTTGCTATTTGCGCCCCGTTACGCTGCCCAACCAAGGCCCTGCTTTGATGCTTTTGCGTGTGCCGGGCAGTGTACAGGAAACCCAATTGCGCAGCTTTTTTTCTCAGGCCTTACTCGTACTGGGTGGCGCCGCTTTACTGATGTTGCTGCTTATTGCGGCTACCACATGGTTCATGTGCCGCCCCTTGCGTGCCCTGCGCAGCGCCATGGATAAAGTGGCCACCGGCGCCCACATTGCCCCTCAAAAACACACCAACATTGATGAGGTGGGGGCCATCTGGCGTAGCCTTCAAGAAATGTCCTCATCTTTAAACTTGCAGCAATACGAATACGAGACAGCCATCCGCAGCTACCGCCGTTTTGTACCCGACCATTTAGAGGAATTCCTGGGCTATGAAACACCGGTTAGCACCCGCACGGGTGATATGGCGCTCGTAAAAGGGGCCGTGGCACTGGTAAGCGCCGAAAACCGCACACTGGTGCGCCGCCAGCTAAACGATGAGCACTTTATGGGGTTTGTAAACACCTGTTATTCTGCCGTGGAACAAAGTGCCCAGCAAAGCGGCGGTGTACTTCTGGGCAACGCGTTCAATCTTTCGCATTTTACTGTGTATTTTGAACAAGGCAACAATAGTGCCCTTCATTTTTCTCTCGCCTTAATTGATAGCCAAACGGCATCGGCAAATGAAAACCACCCTGCCCCCTCCTATTTTCAGCTTCTGCATAACGCCACCTTCTTAAATGGCGTAACCGGCTCTAAGACCCGGATTATCAACTTCATCTCCTCGCAAGAGCTTGATTTTTTAACAGAAGTGGCCAAACGCTTTGAAAAAATCAATTGCCACCTTGTGGTAACAGAACAGTTCATGAATGATTGGGACCCCCAGATAAACACACGTTATATAGGGTTTGTTAGTAGTGAAGATGGGCGATACACCTATAAGCTACATGAGGTGCTGGACGTGTATAGCAGCATGGAACGCAGCCGCCGCCAGCAATATGCCGTGAAATTCCATGCGGCCATCCATCAGTTTTACCGTGCAGAGTTCCACACCGCACGCAACACGTTTTCCTCCATCCTCAAAATTTGCCCCACGGATGGTGTGGCCCGTTGGTATCTGTATGCCTGTGAACACTATTTTAACCGCCAAGACAGCGAGAATTTTTCTTTTGGGCTGCTTAGCACCCCACTTGATTTAGAGGATTAACCCTCGGCAAGCATTTTCTTATTCCGTGAGAAAGGCAGGGTAAAACCGATGCGGCAGCTTCTGTCCCAATTTTTTGTCAGCCTGCGTTCCCGTTTTGTTGGGATATTCACAAAGCTCCGCCTTTTGTTTTTACCCGCCTTCTGGAAAAATGTTGTTTTCACGAAACTGCGCAACTTTTTTTCGCATGTACTGGATATACGCCCACGGAATAAAGACGATTATTACCGCACACGTAGCTGGATGTTCAGCCGCCGGTTGGTGATTGCCCTTGTGATAAGCCTTGGCATTCTCAGCATTGTGCTGCTGTGGTATAGTTGGCCCTCTATGGTGAAAAGCAGCGGCACCGCCGCCCAGCTTCGCACCTACCGCTATAACGCTTTACCCCTAAAGTTTCATGAGGGCAACGTACGCATCTTGGCCAAGGACAACCACCTTGCCTATGTGGGCATGGTGGCCAAAGGGGAAGCACGTGGCCAAGGTACCCTCTATTCGGCCGATGGCAGCACCGTGTACGAAGGCATGTTCGATGGCAGCATGTATAACGGCACAGGCACCTTATACTATCCCAGCGGCGCCATTTGTTACCAGGGGAATTTCATCAATAACCTCTACGATGGCACCGGTAAAACCTTCCGCGAAAATGGCGCACCAGATTACGAAGGCGAGTTCCGCCAAGGGCAGCGCAGCGGCAAGGGCACACTTTTTAACAGCGGCGGAAACCCTATTTTTTCCGGTTCCTTTATGGGCGACAACCTTCTATACGGCGAATTTGTGGGCAAAAAAACCAGCGAATTGGCCAATATGTACACCGGGCAATACGCGGTGTACACGGGTAGCAATGAATATTGCGTGTCCATGCCCGAAATAAACGCTGTGTATGCGATACGTTCCGGTGCTAACACCATCGATGAGGACTGGACTGTCAATAGCATTTGTGTGCTGGGCGGCGTATTTCCCACCGCCGACAAAAACTTGACCAGCCTGGACGACCTACGCGGCTATTTTGGCGCCCCTGTTTACAACGGCAATACCTATCTTACCCTGGATGAAGCTGTAGCGGCCAACCTGCTTGCCGCACAACCCGAAAACTTGGGCAAGGTGGAAATAGATACCACCTCCACTTTCGATAATTCTTTCACCGTAACCCGCTACGACCAAAACGTTAAGGTGTATATCTACAGTTTTGCGCAAAGTGGTATGGTGTATACCTTTTACAGCGCCAGTGCTTCTTCTCCTTTCCTCATGTACACCATTGAACTGGCCTAGCCCTGTAACAGCAATCAAAAACGTGTAGGAGGTGCGCCGATGAAAACCAAGAGAAAAATTCCCTTATGTTTGTTGCTGTGCGCCGCTTTATTGCTTCCCTTGTTTTGCTGGCCTATGCAACAGGCTTCTGCGGCAACCGGCCCCCTCTTTCTGCAAACGCAGGCCCGCCGAATGGCCTTTGCCCAAAGCGCCAGCTTAAAAAGCATTGCAAGCAAAATCAGCATCAAACAAATCAAGTACATGGAGGCCGTTAAAACCATACGTGCAAAAGAAAAAAATATGCGCAGCTTCCGCTGGACGCCTCTGTTTTCCTTTAAATTTCCAGAGCGGCCCAACATGAGCGAAAGCTATGAATTTGAATATAAACCCCTGCAACTACAAGGCGAAATCTCCAACCTAACCCATGAATATAACGATTTGAAATATCAAGTACAGGCCGATGTGGACAAGGCCTATCTGGATTGCTATATCTACCAAGAGAAGGTCACTTTCACCACAGAACGGGTGAGCAACGCGCAAAAAGAGCTACCGCGCTTACAGGCACTTCTCTTAACCGGCCAGGCCACCCAAGACGAAGTGAACACTGCGCAAAGCAATTTGAAAAAACTGGAGACCGAGCTTTCCAGCTTATTGCGCAACCAAGCCGCCGCCAAGGTTACCTTAAGTGAAATGATTGGGCTGGACATTAGCCATGGCTACCGGTTTGCAAACCCGCTAAAAGATTTAAACCTGCCCCGAAGTGAGTTGCCCAACATCACCGCCAATGCGCTTGATAACGACCATACTGTATACCTATGTAAAGCGGAAAGCGCCCTTGCCCTGATGAACATCAACGCCTACGAAAGTTTGATGCGCGGCCAGTATGGCGACAAAATGAACCAGGTGAGTACCTATCTCTCCCAAGCCAAAGCCGGGCAGGGTTCACAAATTGACGCCGCTGCCTTTCGCCGGGATTATGATACGATGCTGCGCAGTGTTGACGCATACTGGGACCGTTCCTTTACCATCATTTTCTTCACCTTTACCATGGAGTGGCTAAAGGGTGATATCAGCGGCACCCGGTATATTGAGGATGACTTATACGCACTTTATGAAGCCTGTTTTGTCTATACAGATGCTCTTAAAGAACAGGCAAACGCTGAAAAGGACCTAAAAAAGCAGGTGGCCTCTTTGTATGAGGGGCTCATCAACGCCCGCAGCGCCTATCAGAGCATGGCTTCCAGCTTGGCCGAGGCAAAGACCGACTTTGCCCGCACCAGCGATTTGGTGCGGCTGGGAAAAGCCGAACCAAGCGAGCTGGCAGACAAATGCGAAACCTACGAGACCATGCAACTGGACACCATAGATGCCCTGGTGACCTACAACGAACTGGCCATAGAATTTAACCGCACCACCTGTGGCGCGCTCACACCCTATTTTGAAGGCGGTGCCCTGCCACAAGGCGATACGTACGCCAAATTAGACCCTATTCTTGACCCCTACTACTACATTACCCCCCGCGTGGAGGACATGGTTTTTGAATTTGGTGTTTCTATCCCCGAAGGTTACGACCCTGCCATCTCCCACTATGAACTGTGGTTTGAAGGAAAACGCGTGGGCGCCCGCACTCCGGTGGGTACCATCCTGCGCCACCTCACGCTGGACTATGGGAATGATACCATGGCAACGGTGCGGCTGTACCAAAATAACAGCCTGGTAACCGAGTGTACAATAGACACTTCTATCCTGCGCGCACGCTTAGAACTTTCTGGCGATACCGGCGAAGTTGTTGCGCCCGCCCGTGTACTGGGCAACTATCAAATTAGCACCGCTCTCAGCGGCAGTGTCAACACCGTCAC
>CAYYLW010000004.1:34783-57545 GCA_964472465.1 uncultured Oscillospiraceae bacterium
CATAACCCCCCTACCGGAATTGGATGCGGCCTATTACAGCATGGTGCCAAAAGGCGACGCCCCCGAGGTGATGGTGAGCGGCCAAATGGTGCCGATAGACCAGCCCTTTACCTACCTGGGGCTGCTGGCAGGCAACCTGGACGGTATAGAGGTGATGCTGTATGACAAAGACAAAAACCTACTGCACGTGGCTAAGTTTGACAATTCCCAAATGGCACTGGTAAAGGTACGGTAAATTACGGCAGAAGATACACCGAAAGGAGGCGGCAAAGATGAAAGAATTACTGGGCTCCAGCTTGGCAGTAAAGGCCAAGGCCCCCTGCAAGCGGCCCAAAAGAAAGCGTCGTTTCAAGGTGATTCTGGCCTTGTTTTTATCCGCTTTTTTGCTGGTGGGTACGCTGGTAAGCGTAAACACTTTTGCCGCCTTAAACCAAACAAATGCCGTGCACATTGACCCCGCCGCCATCGAGAACTCCACCTTGATTATCGGCTCTCATCTGATCCACCTCTCCGCCCTTACTGATACCACTTACGCAACGGCCTCCCAGTCTGTGCTGGCCTCGGAACAGGCAAGCATCTACTATAAATCAGAGCTGGCAGGCGGCGCATGGTTTGATATCACCACAGCCAACGGAATTGCCGAAATATCCACCGCTGGCACACCCGTACCAAACTCTTTTATAGCAGGGCTGTGGTTTACCCACCACACCCGCAGCAATGGCATCACCTATAATCTTCTCACCGGCCAGCCTATCAACATCTTTGATACACCAAACCCCTATGACCTACACAAGCTGGAGGAACTGATGCCGCTGGAGCTTCAATACCAGCATGTTATGCAAAGCAGCAGTAGCAGCAGCGGTAGCAACAGCAGTGATACTACAAGTGCCGACCAGAACAGAAATATGATGATGTTTATGAATCGCGTCTGGAGTGCCACTATTCGCAGCAGTGTTACCAATGACGCGGACACCGCACTGGGGCAGCTACAAAATTACTTTCAGCACCTGGCCACCACAGAGGCGCCCACCCGCGATAAGGACGCGCTGCAAAAGGTGATGGGCTCTTATGATGCTCTGCGGCGCCACGAGGTGATGCAGATTTTAGAGGGAGAGTTGCAAACGCTTGTGCAGCGGGCTTCTACAAACGACCCCATCAAACCAGCTTACACCGTAGACGTTGCGCTGGTTAGTGCCAGTAACGACAGCCTTCGCAATGTGTCGAGTTCCAAAGCCGCTCACGCCGGCAATATGATGGAGATAGGCAGCACATTGACCAGCCAGCTCTATTATAAGTATTGTAGCAGCCTTGTCAGCTCTGCCGCACCAAGCGACTGGACCACCTGTAACACGCATCTTGCCAAAATCATCCTGCTTACCAATATCATGGAAGATGTGATTGAGGACGCCCCTGCCGAAAGCGCTCTTCTGATGGACGCCCTGCTTGGCCCTGGTATGGACAAATATGCCACCCGGCTTCGTCAAGGTGTAAGCGCAGAATATACCTCTGCTCAAAACACCGCCGAACCCCAGGCCGTTCTGGACGGGATTGCCTCCTCTAATACAAGCGTGCTGAACAGTAACCGCATGGAACTGCAATATCTGATTGACGCCTACTGTATGCGTATTGAAAACGCTGCCGCACTGGATTATTTGGCAGGCCTTTTAAAAGAGGGAACCGGGTTATACAACGTCGTTCCAAACGACGCTTTCAGCAGCGGGGCCAAGTCCTCTATAGACGCCTATATCGACTATCTTTCCACAAAACAGCGCGATTTGGAGCTGGCTGGTGGCGGAAACGCATTGGATGCCACCAAAATGAACTTGAGTGGCCTTGAGGAGCAGCGTCTCAGCGCACTGGACGAGGGCGACCTTGCGAAGGCAAAGGCGCTGGAAGACGAACTGGCCAAATTACAAGCCCAAATGAACGCCCAACTGGCCGATATGGCCAGCCAAATCAATGACCTAAATGCCCAAATGGTGGCGTTGAGCGAGAAGCTAAAAACCGCAACCGACGCCGAAAAAGCCGCTCTGGAAAATGAACTGGCGGCCCTGAGGGCCCAAATTGACGCCATGAGAAAAAGCGTACCCTCCGGTTCTCTTTTAGAGTTATTGCAGCGCCTTTTGGCAGAATGCAAAGCAATTCTAAACAATATGTCTGCCTCTGCGGCCGACCTTGCCGCCCTAAGAGACCGCATCAACTCTCTCATGGCTATGATGGAACTAGACCTTTCCTCGGCTTACGCGGCCTTACAGGAATTACTGGTTAGCATGGAACTGAGCCGGGAAGCCCGCGGGGATAACGCCCTGGATGCAGACATGAAAACGATTGACGACACTTTGGCCCAATACCGTGATGCCTACTATGCCTCTTTGTCCGGCACACTCTCCGGGGATGAGTTCGAATCTATTGGTTCCGCCTTTTTCGAGGGCAAGCTGCAAGGGCCCGATGGCTCCACCCTGAGCGTTTCCACACCACAAAGTAACTTAAACGATGAAGAAAAAGAAGTGGTGAGGCTACTGGCCGCCGACATGGTGGTAAAAAACAACAACAATCCCGATATCCGTACCTGGCTGGATATACGCCTTCAGCGGGAGGTTTTGGCCGGTAACATACTGATATTTGAACCCCCCCGCAGCACAAGCGAGCAATATGTTCCCACCGAGGCGCTGGCGAAGCTGTGCGGCATGCGCTATGTATGGAATGGCAATGTAGGGCGGGTTACTCTATCCCAAGGGGGGCAATACTATGTTTTCCACGGTTACACCAACGAGGTGGAACTGAGTGAACAGCAGGGCGGCAGCACCTTAATGCCCAGCCCTGCGGTGGTACAAAACGGGCTGTATGTTCCGGCCTCCTACGCCAAAGAGGAATTCGCTGTAACCTCGGTGTATTTTGATTCAGGCAGCTCCCCGGTGAAATACGGCGCCGCCGCGAACGACACCCTTTACGCCTTGGCTGAACAGTTGTATGCCGCCGTGATGGCCTAAAGAAGGGAGAACGCATGGCAGACTACCCGATTATTTCCGATGTTTCGGCCCATATTGTGAAATTGCTGCGGGAGAAAATGTGCCCAGAGCCCATCCCCTCCCCCAATAACATTGAAGTGAGCAGCCCTGCCGAACAAGATGTGGACTATATTTTGGGGCTATACCTGTACGATATACGGGAAGAGGGCGAGATATCCCGTCCCAGCAGTCAGCCCAAGGGCCGCACCCGCCTTACCAAGCCCCCAAGGCCCTACTCTTTATACTATATGCTGTTTTTAAATGGTTCTTCCCAGATGGGGCTAAAGGCCCACGATATTCAGAAAATTGTGGGGCGTGCCGCCCAAATTGTGAATGATGGCGGCGTGGTGAACCCAAACACCCTGCAAACCTGGCTGGATAATCCCGAGCCACCCATCAGCATCACGCCGGCACGCCTTAGCCTGGAAGAAAAAGTGCGCGTCTGGTCGGCCATCAACAAGCCCTACCAAATCAGCCTGTTTTACAAGGTGGCGCCCGTGTTTATCTCCAGCGAAATTGTGGTGGATACCCCACGTGTGCTGGAAGCCGGTTTCGATATGCACATTGTAGGCGAACAATTACCAGTGGGGTAAAGCATGGAAAAAACATATACCTTCGCGCACAAGGTACAGTGTTCGCTGCGCCTTTTGGACACGACAAACGGCCGCCCCGTACTCAGCCGTACTGTGCATTTTTCCTGCGACGAAGCGGAAGTAAAGGCCATTGGTAAGGGCGAAGGCCTTTGGGTTTTCACCTTGCTGGAACCGCAGGTTTTCAGCCTGGGCATTCACGCCGAAGGGTTCGAGCCTCTACCGCTTCCGCTATGCTTGCCAGAAGACGGTACCTCGCTGGTCATGGACGTTCATCTGATTCCAAAGCCCCACTGGGCCGACCCTGACGCACTTTACACCTTTCAAGGGGAGGAAAAAAACATGATTGCTGTGGACGCCGTCGCCCTTGGTGACAACGCATGTTTGGCACGCGAGTATGACAAACGCCACGCCGTGTTGCGCCTGTTTAACCCACACCGCCTAGAGCTCGACAAGGTTTTCTATGCCATTGTAAACCCCGATGAGGAGTGTTTCGAGGCATTGGAAATAACAAAGCGAATATCCGACGAGGAATACCGGGTACACACACCGCCTCAAAAGGAGATTGCCTCCCATTTTCCTCTTGCGCGCAGGGTGCTGGGCCGGGTGGAGGAAAACGGTGCATGGCGTTTACGCCTGAGGCGCAGTGCCGGTACGCGTTGGGTTATTCGGTACCAGGAGAAAGGGGGGGATCAATTCGAGACAGTTTGCCTTACCAGTCTCACAAAGGACAATGGCGACCCCCCTTAAACCAGAAAAGCGTGGCAAAGGGTACTTTGCAGCGGCAACTTTTACGGAATGGAGGTGTGAAGTTTGGCGATCCCGGTTGTCTTGGGTGCCTCTATCATGTGTACCATGGGCCAGGCACCCGGCTCCCTGCTGGTCACCTCCCAAATGAAAACGCTTTACAACGGGCAGCTTGTGGCCACCATTCAGGATGCGGCCCCTATGAGCAACATTACCCCCTGCGGTATGTGTATTTCCATGCTGAACCCGGCCGTAGCCTCGGCTACAACGGCTGCCCTGGGGGTGCTTACCCCCTTGCCCTGTACCCCGGTGCCGGCTGGCATTTGGGTTGGCGGTTCCACCAAGGTTTTGCTGGGTGGCATACCCAGCCTTACCAATGACGCAAAACTTATGTGCGCATACGGCGGTTCCATCAGTATCTCCTATCAGGGGCAAACCAAGGTCATGTATTAGTACGGTTGTAAACAAAAAAAGATGTAAGGAAAGGAGGTTGGTCTTAGACCATTTAAGGCCAAACGAAATACGATGGCAGATTATTTTTCTCCCGGCGTTTATATGGAGGAGTTCAACTCTTCCCCACGCACCATAGAAGGTGTGGGCACAAGCATTGCGGGCTTTGTAGGTCTCGCCGCCAAGGGCCCCTCTACCGGCGCCCCCCAGCTGGTTACCAGTTTTGCTGAATATCTTCGCCTTTTTGGCGGCTACCTTCCCGAGTATACCCACAACGACTACCGCTTCTTGCCATATTGTGTGGAGCAATTCTTTGAAAACGGAGGCGCCGTGTGTTATGTGGCGCGTGTTATTCCCTCCGACGCAAAATGTGCCACTGGCTCTCAGGGGCCGCTTACCGTAAGCTCTGCCAATGAGGGCAAATGGGGCAACCGCGTTACCCTCAACTTTTTGTCTGCCAACCGGCGCAAAATGCAACTGCTGAAAAGTGACGGCGGCGCCTTCCTGGCAAAATCCACAGCCGGGTTCCGCGAAGGAAACCTTGTGGAATTTGCAGGGGAAGTAAACCGCATTTCCACCATTTACGAAAACACCGTGGTGTTTGAAAAAGAATTTAAGGCAAGCCCGGTGGATACGGCTTTGGTCCCCAAAAAAGTGGTGTATTCACTGGATATGGACGTAAACGTGCGCTACGAAAACGAAACAGAGAACTACAGCGGCGTTAGTCTGGATCCCTCTGCCCCCAACTACATTGGCATTGTCATGAGCAAAAGTAAGCTGGTTTCGGTGGATAAACTGGCCCTTGCCAAGGATGCCAAGGAACTGCAAAACCCGGTAAGCGCCCTGTTCGGCACTGGCAAGGTAACCGGCACCATGGCCCTCTCCGGCGGCAGTGATGGCAGCATGGCTATGGTAAATGGCGGCACCTTCATCGGCACAGATAATGGCCCCGGGAAGCGTACCGGTATTCAGGCGTTTAAGGAAAACAGTTTCGTCAGCATTTTAGCGGTGCCGGGCATCACCATTCCCGAGGTAACCGTGGCCCTGGTGAACCACTGTGAACAAACCAAAAATCGCTTTGCCGTACTGGATATGCCCTTTACCTCCACCCAGACGGAGGAACTGCTGAACTACCGTGAACTGGTGGATTCCAGCTACGCCGCAATGTACCACCCCTGGGTACAGATATTTGACCGGTTGACACAAAAAACCGGTTTTATCCCGCCCAGTGGCGCAGTGGCGGGGGTTTATGCCCGCACCGATACCACCCGTGGCGTACACAAGGCCCCAGCCAATGAAACCATTGCCTGCACAGGCCTTTCTGTGAACTATACCAATGGGGAACAGGATATCCTAAACCCTGCTGGAATAAACCTGATTCGTGCACTGCCCGGCCAGGGCATCCGTGTATGGGGTGCACGCAGCACCACCTCCAACAACGCTTTCAAGTACGTGAACGTGCGCCGGCTCTTCATCTACGTGGAGGAATCCATCAAAGCCAGCACCAACTGGGTGGTGTTTGAACCCAATACCACCGAACTTTGGGGCCGTGTGCAGATGACAATCACCTCCTTCTTGGATAACCTGTTCCGCTTGGGTATGCTGGCTGGCAGCAACGCCAATGAGGCCTTCTTCGTCAACATTGGCACTTCCACAATGAGCCGCGATGACATTATGAATGGGCGTCTCATCTGTGAAATTGGCATTGCCCCCTCCCGCCCGGCTGAATTTGTCATCTTCCGCCTCACCCAGTTCACGGCCGAATCTGGCGGTTCACAAGAAGAAGAAGCCGCCGAATAAGCCCTTGTTCCTATGTTAAAACAAATACTGGTCAGCCGGAACTTGTCCCGGCTGACCCCGTAAAAGGAGTATACCATTATGGCCGAAGATTCCCTCCATTATTATCCATTAACCAAAATGAATTTTGTGGTGCTTGTCCCCGGTATAAACGGTGTGGCAGCTTTCACAGAGGTAAGTGGCATGGATGCCGCCGTTGATGTGATTGAGTTCCGCCAAGGCAACGCCGCCAGTTTGGCCCCGGTAAAATTGCCTGGCCTTGTGAAACACGGCAACATCACCTTGAAAATGGGTTATGTGTCTGGCCAGAGTTTCAAAGACTGGATTATCAAATGCGTGAGCGATAAGCGCGGGGAAAAGCTGGACCGCAAAGATATCACCATCGAACTGATTGACATCGTGTCTGGCGCCGCGCCGCAAACCCTTGTAACCGCAAGCAATACGGCCGCGCACAAAATTTGGACCCTGAAAAATGCCTGGGTGGCCAAATACACAGGG
Source organism: uncultured Oscillospiraceae bacterium (assembly GCA_964472465.1). Lineage (GTDB taxonomy): Bacteria > Bacillota > Clostridia > Oscillospirales > Ruminococcaceae > JAAYCI01. The sequence continues at coordinate 41,874 of CAYYLW010000004.1, forward strand.
CCCGACCTAAACGCCTCGGTTAGCGAGGTTGCCATTGAATCGGTGGAGCTGGCTTACGAAGAGATTATTGTACCCAACTAGCTACATAGGCCAAAAATAATGGTGTTAGGGCGGTTTACCGCCCTACACCCCTATTTCATTTACCCCGTATTTGAAGGAGAATGCCATGACCACCGTTTATGATTTTGAACTGCCCCGTGGCTATGTAGATAGCGCTGGGGCCGTACACAAAAGAGGGAAGATGCGCCTGGCTACCGCCGGAGATGAAATTGCCGCCACGCGCGACCCACGCGTTCTGGCCAATCCTTCTTACCTCACCATTGTGGTGTTGGCCAGCGTAATTGCGGAACTGGAGGGCGTGGACGCCATCGTCCCCACCGTCATTGAGCGGCTATTCACCGCCGACTTGGCCTTTTTACAGGATATGTACCAGCGTATCAACGATGTTGAACCCCCTGTGATACAGGTTACCTGCCCTGAATGCGGCAAAGCCTCTGTGGTTCCCATAAATTTTACACAGGAGGGATAAGGCTGTATCCGCAGGAGGAGCTGTACCGGGAAATGGCCTTTGTCTCCTACTATTTCCACTGGGGCAAAGACGAGGTGCAGCAGCTAGACCATGCCGCCAGAAGGCGCTGGTGCAGCGAAATCTCTCAAATTAACCAAAGCCTTAATCCCTCGGCCAAAAGCAACGGCAGAGAAGTCAGTATCACGGATATGAAATTTTAGCCCTGTATTGAAAGCAGATGGCCAAAAAGTAGGGGTAAATCAAGCCCTGCCCCGGAGGTCCCCATGATTAACCCGTTAGAAAATTACGGAACCAGCCCACTGGTTGGCTTTAATTTCATGCTACGTGTTGAGTTGGCATTTGACCTGCCCTGTAAAAGTGTGCACAGCTTCACACGCGAAATGGAGTACGAACTCATACAAGAGGGCGGGCTAAATGACTATGTCCACATGCGCCGCAAGCAACAAACCCACCCCTTTACCTTTGAGGTAGAGCGCTATGCGGGCAATGATCTGGTGGACCCTTTGCCCTTAGGCGCGGAGCTCTCAGCCCCTGTGCTGCTGTTCGTATCGCGTTCGCCAAGCCAGTTTGGCACCATCAATGTATCCCGCACCTTTTCCTTTTTTGGATGCCGGGTTACAAAGCGTGCTTATGGCCAGTTGGACGCGGAGCATTCCGGCCTTGTTACCGATATTACCACCATCGCCTATAACCAGATGCTGCTTGTAGATATCCCCTATTAAATTGGCTGATTCTGTACGCTGTTCTTTAGCCGTGACGGACAAAAGAGTAAGGAGACGTTCCCTATGCTCACGATAAAAGAACCCCTCCGCCTGAAAACCGCCACCGCTATTGCCGTTACGGGCGAAGATTTTGCGCAGCGCCTTTTGGCCAACCAGCAAACGGATATGCGGGCCATCAGCCCCCAGCAGCTTCTGCACGTATTGGGGGTTTCACCCGAGCCCCCTGCCCCAGGCAACCTGCTTTCCCAGAACTTCACCCAGGTGAACAGCAGCCAGCACCAGCAGCTTAGCCTACAGGTGGTCAACCATATTGTAAACCGCATTTTGCTCTCGCAAAGCCAGCGGTTTACCTACCAAGACAATGTGTACGTTAGCCGGGTGCTGCGCAAACTGGGCGTTACCAATGTGGCCGCTTTTATGCGGCAGATACAGGCTACTGTGGCCGAGGCAAAGGCGATGGATGGGCTGGTGCAATTAAGCCGCCAAGACCTGCACCAGTTTACCCAAACGGTACAGCAGCTAACGCAGGAACTGGCTGCCCCTCCCTCTCCCGCAGCACTGCCCGGCCTGGCGCCTGGCCAGGAAAGCGAAAACATTCTGTATAACCGTATTTTTTTCCGCTTACAAACCTCCAGCATTTACCAGGATATGCGCCGCTGGGGCCGGAATGAAAGCAGCTCTGTCAACCTTATCAGTACCCAGGAACTACAACTGGCAGAGCAAAACCGTGCGGCCGCCAGTTGGCCCCTTTTGCAAACCCAAAGCGGAACCCAGTTGTGGCAAACCCTCACCCTTAGCCATCACCTACACCCCACGTTCACGCAGCAGGAAGAGGGCGAAAAAAACGTTGTTCCCACAGAGGAAAAGGCCATGGCAGAGCTGGCCGCTGCCGGCCTTTTGGGTTTGGTAACGAATGTTTTGCACAGCCGAATTGAAAACTTTCTGGAAAACGATAGTTTCCAGGTAAAGATTACCGGAACGGCCGCGCACAGCGCCGAAAACGCCGTGATACGCCACTTGCAACAAAGTGTTCAGCAAACCCATTATCTGCCCCCCCACGCCCCGGCCTCTCCCGCAGAGGAGATGCTGCGTTTTGCAGAAGAACAGCCGGGCCAACAGAGCCGTGAACTGCTGCGGCAGATAGAGAGGGAGACAGCCCCAGCGGCCCCCCGCCCCACTTTTCCCGTACCGGCAAACACCGCCGAGGGGATGCGGTATAACCTAAGTGTCACGGAAGGCCCCCCGGCAGAACCTTTGGAAAACCAAGGCGAGACAAACCCCGCCGAATTACGCCACCCACAGCCGGGTACTTCGGAGAGCGGCCCGGAACCCGTCCAGACGTCCACCGGCTCTCCCCCTTTGAAAACAAGCGAATTGATGCGCTCTATTGAGCGGGTGGAACAGCACAACCGTGAGATTTTGCGGCAGATAGAAGCGGTGGCAAAAACAGAAAGCCCCCGCCAGGCCCCCACCTTGCAGCCCGATAGCGCCAACATTATGCGGGACGCCCTAAGCATGTTGGAGGGACGCCCGGCAGAGCATCTTGAGCCCCTAAGCGAGATGCCTTCGGCCGACATCAGCCACCCCGCCAGAAGCGCCGCTTTGCAGCACATCCTAGATACGGCCGACCCACAAACCCGCACCATCTATGAGACCCTGCTGCAATACCAGCAAGACCCCGGCGGCACCATAGCCAGCGGCATACTGCGGCCGGCAGACCCTGGTATATTACATGATGAAATACAGCGGGTGGTGCGTGAACAGGCAGAAACTGTGCACCGCCAACGCACGGAACGCACCCAAACCGAGCATGAAACCAGCCAGCGCCTTGTGCGGGAAGCTGTTTTGCAGGAACATAAACTGGCTTTTGCCGCACAGCAAAAGCCCGCGCCTCCTCCGCCCGCGCCTCCCCCGGTTCGCATTGTTCACCGCCAGCAACCCACCCCCCCGCCCCCCGAGGAGGGGCCGGCCGCCCAAAGACCGCCCCTACGCCAAACCGATACCCTGCAAAAAACCGAAACCCACACCAGCCAAGTGACAGAATGGCAAGAACTGCAAGAGGTGAACCGGCAGACCGTGGCCACCACCACCGAGGATATTGTGGCACTTGTGAACAAGACCTTGCAGCGGGAACTGGGCGGTTTATCGGACCGGGTATATAACAAAATGGAAAAACGGCTTCAGAGCGAGCGGCTACGCCGCGGATGGTAGGTTTGGCAGCCTCTATAGGGCCTTGGGCCGCATGGAGAATGGCCTTCTCGTTCAGGAAAATAACCCCTACCCGTATTCTTTTCATTGGAAAGGAGCAATCTGAATGGCTCTTCTCAGCAGTGTTGCCTCTGCAGCACAATCGGCTTCCAATCATGCATCATCGGTTTTGTCTTCGAATAATGTTCTCGACCCCATTTTGGGTTCCGGAGAGCACGCCATCATTACCGTGTATGATTACCGCCAAAAAATGGAAAACACCCAAAACAGCGGGGCCGTCGGGGGTACAACAGACCTCACAAAATCCCTTCTGGGCAAGGCTGGCAGCGTTCTTCCCAAAGCGCCTGCCCTCCCCACCGGCCCCGATGAAAAAAGATACACCGTACAGTTCAACCCCTCTACCATGCGCTTCAACACCCACAACGAGCAAGTGGTACACGGCGGGGTTACCGGCAACGAAAAGCCAAACACCAGTTCCAGCAGCACCCAAACGCCCTCGGTGGAACTGCATGTAGAGCTGCTGTTAGATGCGGTGCAAAACACCATCGCCTTCATTGGGGATAAGTTTACCACCGTCGCCAGCACTCAGGCGATAAAAAATGTTTCTGCGTCTATATTGAATTCGGTTAAGGGCGATGATACCCCCTATACGGTAAAACCTGTTACAGAGGCCTTTATCGCCGCTTTGCGCAACCCCAGCACACGAAAGGTTTGTTTTAGCTGGAGAAACTTTCACTTTAAGGGTATTTTAAAAAATGCCAACGCGGAATATACCATGTTTTCTCCCGCAGGGCGGCCTATACGCGCCAAGCTCACCTTGCGTATCCGCCAAGAGGGTACGGAAGGCAACCAGGCTTGGTGGGTAAATGCTTTTGAAGAGGCCTTCCAAGACAATGGCTCGCTCAGTCTCAGTAAGTTTTTTTAACTTTTATACGCATTTTTCATAAGAGGAGGCGAAGGGTATGGCCGGGCTGAACAATTTTATGGGCGATAAGATGGAATCTTTCAATTCCGCGGTGGGGCTTGGGGTAGACAAAGCAATATTATATATACAAACGTCTAATAACGAAAACCTGGGCACACAAAGCATCGCCAACCAAACCTCCAAAGTGTTAAAGGAAAGCGGCAGCAATATCCTGGGGAGTGCACTGATGGGAGGCACCGGCAAACTGGACGCGGGGCATTTTTACAAATTAAAAGTGCAGTACAACCCCGCCAGCATCCGCCTGACCAGCTATGCCGACGCCGTGAAGGTACACTCACATCAGGTGCTGCAAAGCGATGAAATATACATTCAAAACACCCGCCCGCCCTCTGTCACTATGGATGTAAACCTGATCTTTGACGATGTGAGCCCCGCGGATAGCTTTACGGGTACTCTGCTTACCCCCAGCGTGAATTCCACCTTGGAATACGTCGGAAAAGCCTTTAACTTGGTCTCCCACTCGGTGGCAACGCCCACCAACGCGCTGGTGGGCATGCTGATGCGGGAAAACACCCGCATTGTGTGCTTCCAATGGGCCGACATGGCCTTCGTGGGCGAAGTGATGGCGGTGGATGCCCGCTATACCATGTTCAACCGAAGCGGGGAGCCTGTGCGCAGTACCGTAAGCCTGAACATCCTGCAAAAGGTGGAAAGCAACGATGCCATCAGCTACTGGGGCGACGCCTTCGATAAGTTTTGGGTCTAAGCGGGTCGAAAGCTTCTTCTATCATTCCCTATACTCTGTGTGTTCAAACAGAAAACAGCAACCCTAAAGGCAGGTGCTACCCATTCTTTTAGATAATTTGATGAGCCAGGTGGGCGGCCTTGGGGCCAGCAAACCAGGAACCGGCTTTACTTCCCTACGGGACAAATATGATGGTTTTAGCCTGCCCAGAGCCTCCGTAGAGGTAAACGGCCAACCATTTTCAGATAAAAACAATCTCTCCATTATCTCGAACGTAACGGTGGAACTCTCCTGTGGGTACGAGGCCTCGGTGGCCAGTTTCCGTATTTACAACGCCTACGACACCAGCAGCGCCACCTTTCGTTTTAAAGATTTGAAACAAATGTTGTTGCTGGGTACACAGCTTAAAATCAGTCTTGGATATGCCGATACGGTTTCGCTGATATTTGTGGGCTTTATTGCCGAGGTGCATTTTGGCATGGACGAAGGAGACACCCCCTATATTGAAGTGATGGGTATGGATGCAAAAGGCATTATGATGGCGGGCTGCTATTCCACCCAGCTAAAGGCGCGCAGCTTTGGCGAGGCCATACGCGAGGTGTTGCAGCGCGCGCCCTACCAAAAGCTGAGCAGCGATGGCATCATTGCCGCCACCGAGGTGGCCGACACCCCCGACAAGACAGCGGGCTCCCTCTCCCCCGGCGAGGGTAAGGCCAGTTCCACACGGGTGGAAATGGTGGCCGAAAGCGACTATGAGTTTATTGTGAAAGCCGCCAAAAAGTTCAATTATGAGTTTTTTGTGGAAAAAGGGAAGGTGCTGTTCCGAAAGGCAAAGACCGGTGCCTCCAATATCGTCAGCCTTGGCATTGGGGCGGGTGTAAGCAGCTTTGAAATCGGCTATGGCATCACCGGCCTTGTGGAAACCGTGGAAGCACGTTCTATGGACGCCGGAAACGGCAAACTGATCACCAGCAAGAAAAAGCTGACCGCCAACCTTTCCAGCGCGGGCAAGGCCAAGGGTCTTATTTCCAAAAGCAGCCGCATCTATATCGATCCCACCATCACCTCACGGGAGCAGGCTGATGCGCGGGTGGATTCTATCTTGGAGGAAATGCGTTTCCGCCTTGGCAGCTTGCACTGCCAGTGTGTGGGTTTGCCCGAATTGCTGCCCGGCCACTTCATTGATGTGGAGGGCGTGGGGGCGCCTGTGGCCAACACATTTTATATCACCCAGGTTACCCACGAGCTGGACGAAAACCGCGGATATTTTACCCGCCTTGTAGGAAAGGCTGCGGAGGTTAAAAAATGAGCCTGTATGATGTGATGAGCACCATCAGTGAAAAGCAAGTAACCAAAACCGAAACAGGGGACGAGCGGATTTACGGCGTGGTTGTGGGGGTTGTGGCCAAGAACTACGACAAAGATATGCCCGGCCGTGTGTGTGTGGATATTCCCACCCGCGATAAAGATGCAAACCAATTGCAATGGGCGCGCCAGGCACTGCCCAGCAGCGGCAAAAGCTGGGGGCATTACTACCTGCCCGAAGTGGGGGACCAAGTGTTGCTTGCTTTTGAGGGCGGCAATATCGAAAAACCCTATGTGCTGGGCTGCGTGCCAAAAGATAACCACAAATTCCTCACCCAAAGTGCCGATGCCGATAACCAGATAAAACGCATTGTAACAAAACATGGCAGCACCATCCGCTTTGAGGACAACAAGGATGGCGATGGTGACAAAGATAAGATTTTGGTGCATACCGCCAACACCGGCCACAGCTTTTTACTGGATAATGAAAACAAAAAAATGGTGCTTACCGACAAAGAAAAAGAAAACTTTGTTGAGATGAAAACCGGGGATGGCAGCCTACGTATCAAGGCTAAAAGCAAGCTGACTATCGAGGTGGGCAGTTCCATAAAAATTATTTTGAACGGCGAAAACGGGTCTGTGAAAATTGAGGCAGCAGACATCAATATTGCCGCCACAAAACAGATTAAAGCCAAAACCGACGCCGCTATCAAACTGGATGCCGCACAAATTACCCTTGCAGCCAATTCCATGTTCCGGGCCGAAAGTAGCGGTATGGTACAAATAGAAGGAAACCCCATAAAAATTGGCTAGTTCGTACTGGCAGAAAGGCCAGCGAGGAGGCGGCAGATGGACGACCAAGATTTTTACGGCCAGGGCATGAAATTTCCGCCCACCATAAACCCTGCAAGCGGACGGTTTGTTGTGGCCAGTGGCACACAAAGCATCCGCGACGCCTTATACCTTATTTTAATGACCCGCCGCACCGAGCGCTGGCTTGAACCAAGCTTTGGCAGCAATATGATGAGCTACACCTTTATCGACACCTCTCCCACCATGCTGGGCATAATGAAAAATGATTTGACCCGCACCATACTGGAGCAGGAGCCGCGGGTGTCCGCGGTGGATATCACCATTTCCCCCACGGGGAATACCGGTGTTTTGCGCATTGATATCAAATATGCCCTGGCGAACAGTAGCACTGTAGACAATCTCGTTTTCCCGTTTTATCTGAACGCTACTTCGGTAGAAGAGGACGAAGAAACACCTATGGAGGTGTTTGATGATGAATAATTCCCCCCCGTACCTGCTGGACAAACGCACCAAAGTGGAGTTGCAAAACGAGCTGCGCCGCCTTGCCGCCAGCTTTACCCCCGAGTGGCAATTCGACACCCAAAACCCGGATATCGGCTCTGTTATCGGGCTTATTTTCACCGGCCAAATGGGGGACAATATTGCCCGAATGAACCAGGTGCTGGGCAAATATCACACCGAGTTTGTGAATATGCTGGCTCTTTCCCTGCTGCCCGCCTACCCCGCCACCGGCATGGCTATCATCGATTTGATTCCCGGCGCCGTACCCGGCCTTGATGTGGCGCGCGGCACGCAACTTTTAAGCTACAACGAGGACGGAAGCGAGCCGATTGTTTTTGAAACCGGCGCGGATGTGCATATTACAGGCGCACGTATGCGGGAAATTTTCATGGCCTCCTCTGGGGCGGGCAAGCTCATCCCCCTAAAGGGCAACTTCACCCAGCAAAGCCTGGAGCAAGCCGCCGGTATCGTGCTGCCCGCAGAGGACAGCGAAGCCCTGGAAGAGACAGAAGAACCCGCTACCCCGGCCACGCTTTTGGTAACAGAGGAAAGCACTTGGGAGGAAGAGCTGTCTCAGGCGCCCGGTTTTGTTCCAGAACCCCTACCCTTTTTTCAGTTTTCTGCCCAGGGCATTCAGCAAAACGCCCTGTTTATGTACCACGAAACCGTGTTTAGCACCGCGGCAGGGGCCGATATTCTTCTGCGCTTTTCTTCCACAAGCGGCTCAGATTTAAGCAACCAACTGGCCAACCCCGCTTTGTATAAATGGCAATACTACAATGCCAAAGAAGGTCTTATTCCCTTTGCCGAAGTGCGGGCCGAGGAAGGTATTTTACACCTTTCGCGCACACAAGAGGCAGACCGTGTTTCCCTGTTGGGTAAGCAATATGCACTGGTGTGTGTGCAGGCGCTTGAGCCTGTTACCCAGCTTGTACAGGCGGATACCATTGTGGTGGCCTCCCGCTGCGACGAACTTCCCGCACAGTTTGTTTCCAGCAATGGGCAAGACCTTTCCCCCGCGCGGTTTATGCCCTTTGGCGACAGTGTTTCCCTATTTGATGAATGCTATATTGGCCACGATGAGGTATTTGCCCAGCAGGGCGCCACCATTCAGCTCACGTTCCGCCTTTCCAGCCAGGAAAAACTGGTAACCATGACGCCCGAACAAAAAGAGGCCGAGCTAAAGGTTATTAAACGGCGCACTTCTTTCGTGCCTTTTGTAACGGTGGATACCGCGCCAGAGAAGGTCTCGTTCGAGTATTACAGCGGCGCAGGCTGGCGGCGCTTGCAGATGTACCATGACTGTAGCGATGTGTTTAACGGCACACACGGCGGCACCTTTACCCTGTCCTTCCTCTGCCCCGCCGACTGGGAGCCGATGGCGGTGGGGTTTGAAGGCCGCAGCATCCGCATACGTGTTACCCAGGCCGACAATTGCTATTTGCAGCCCTGCCGCCATCACATGCCCCTGATAGAAAATTTGTGCCTTAGCTACAGCTACCAAGACAATTGGCGGCCCCCCCAGCGCATCCGCCGTTTGTGCGGCACCGCAATAACCGATTTAACAACGGAACTGACAGAGAAAAAACCACTGGGTATCTTTGCCCCACTGCCCTACGCAGAAGATGCCGTTTACCTTGGGTTTGACCAAAAAATCGAATCCGGCCCTGTGAGCATTTTTTTTGAAATGGAACACAGTGGGCAGTTCACCGCCCCACCCATCCGCTTTGAATACTCCACCGCCGGGGGCTTTGTCCCCTTGAAAAACGTGGTGGATAACACCCAAAACCTCAGCCGTACCGGCACGGTGGTGTTCCTACCGCCCGCCGGCTTTGCCCCCTATACCTTTGAGGGAAAACGCCGCTGGTGGCTGCGCCTGGTGGACGCTTCTGGTAGCTGGAGCGGTGCGCCGCGCGTGGCCAGTGTGGTGCGGCAAATTTTGCCCAACGCCGTACCCATTCAGAACACCGAAACTATGGACGAGGAGTATTTCTATTTAGAGGCCGCCACCCCGGGCATGAGTTTTCCACTCTCTGCCCAGCGCATTCTTTCTGCCGAGGTGTTTGTAAATGAATACGGCCAGCTACGCACCGCCGATATGCAAGCCCTTTTGGAGCAACACCCAGAGGATGTGCGGGCCGAATATAACCTTTTGGGTGAAATTGTATCTTTTTATATGCGCTGGGAAGAGACGGAAAATTTTGATGATTCCTCTGGCTATGCACGGCATTATGTCATCGACCGGATGAATGGACGGATTTGCTTTGGAGATGGCATTCAAGCGGCACTTCCCGCGGTGCGCGATGAGGTGGCTTTTACGGTGCAATGCACCTGCTGCAATGGCCAAGCGGGCAACCTGCCCGCCGGCGCTATAAATAGCTTTTATGGCAATGTACTGTATGTGGACAGGGTGTATAACCCCTCCCCCACCAGCGCCGGAAGCGACCTGGAAAGCCTGGAACGTGCACACAACCGGGGGGCCAATATCATCAGTTCCAAAAACCGGCTGGTAAGTGAGGGCGATTTTGTGCGCGAGGTGCTTGCCTGCTCCGATTCTATTCACAAGGTGCGCTGTGTAATTGGGCAAGACCCCCACGGTAAAAAACAGGATAAGCTGGTGTCGCTTACCGTTTTGCTCAAGGAATACCAAAACAATGCCCAGGCCTTTGACGGGCTGCGCAAGCATATATACAACCGCCTGCTGGCACGCTGTGAAGCCACGCTTAACGAAAGCAGCCTCAGCCTATACCCCCCCACTTTTGTCACCCTTACTGTGGACGCCTATGGCGTAACCCACCAAAAGGAGGAACGTTTCGCCTTACGCGCGGCGTATAAGCAGAAGCTGACCGAATATATTGACCCCGTGCTTGGCAACCAAGGCACTGGATGGAATATTGGGGTTTTTCCCACCCGCGCAAACATTGCACAAATGCTCTACGCCCTGCACACGGAGCTCAGTATTCAACACTTCACCGCCACCATACAATACACAGATCAAACCGGAATCCACGAATGCGAACTGGATAAGATGCCCATCAGCCCCTTTATGTTGGCTGTAAGCGGCCCTCATCAGTTGCATTTTTTAGACCGGTGATGCAAGCACAGGGCCAGTGAAGAAAGTTTGCCGCTCAAAAGGAGATAGCCATGCTGAAGAGCGTGAATCTAGATGACAAAAGTTATGAGGAACTGTTGGCAGAAGCCATTGGCCAAATTCCTCTGTACACCAAGGAATGGACAAACTTCAACCGGTCCGACCCCGGTATTACTGTGCTGCAAAACCTCACCGCTTTCAACCAGTTGCAGCAAATACAGCTAAACGAAGTGAGCGAGGCGGTGCGCCTAAGGCTGCTGAACTTATTGTCCTTCCGGCAAAGCCAAAACCGGCCCGCCCGCTTGTTTTTACGGGCACACAGCAAGCGCCCCCTCTCTTTGCCTGCACACAGCAGTTTTGTGGCCGGGGACGTTCCGTTTGAACTGGATGAACCCCTTTGCCTTGCGCCTTGGGATATTGCGTGTGCACTGGCTGTAGAAAACAATCAGGCGCGTGACATCAGCTCTTTGCTGGCCTCGGATGTAGCGGCGGGCGCCTTGCCATTTGGAAAAACAACAGAGGCCGGGGCTAGCCTATGGTTGTTTTTAAACGGTCTGCCTGCCCAAAACCAGCCCTTCCTTTTATGGGCCGAGGTGGCCAGCACCGCCCTGCGCAACCCCCAAAAAGAAGATGAGCCGCTACAGCTTGCCAAGCTGCTGTGGGAAACCTACACCGAAAACGGATGGGAAACACTGCAAGCGCTGGACGAAACCCACGGCTTTATGCAAAGTGGGGGAATCCGCCTCTCCCCTCCCTCCTCCGCCTGTGCGCCCTGGCAAGGGAACTACGGCAGTGGATATGTGCTTCGTTGCACCCTGCAAAGCGCCGAATATGACCTGCCTGCCAAACTACAAAGCCTGAGCACCAACCTGTTTGAAGTTTTCCAAAAGCACACCTGTGCCACCACTTTTTATGCGCCGGGGGCAAGCGAGGTGCACCTGCAAAGCCGCCTTGCTTCCCTTGGGAACCTGTTTGTATATTGCCGCGAAGAAAGCGCCAGTTCCTCCTACCGGGCCTACCGCCAGGTGGGCGAGGATGTACAGCTAACCGGGCGCTATTTTTGCACCGATATTGCGGCCGACGGAAGTGTTACCATCCGTTTTAAAGAGGATACCTTTGGCCACGGCCCTATTGCGGAAAAAGATGCCGTGCTTGTTATCTGCTATGACAATTCCTCCGTATTAAACCGGGCGCTTGGCCAGGTGTATGGCTATGATAACCAAATCCTTGCGCTACCCCATTTAGATAACCTTTTGGAAGACAACTTTTGCTTGCTGGCAGAAGAGATGGACAGCCAAGGGGAACCGTATTATTATCTGGTGCACCCCAACCAAACAGACGACCCCGATGTGATGCACTACACTTTGCAAACAGGCCCGGGCAACGTTGTGGTGCACCGCCCAGCCATTGGCGGCACCTGCTATTTATATCTGGCCGCCTGCATGGTCAGCTTGGGGGCTGGGGGCAATATTCGCGCCGGAAACCGCTTCACCGCCAACGCCTGCCTGCCCGAGCCGGTTGTTTTTGAAAGCCCCGGCCCCAGCACAGGCGGCACCAGCGAGGAAACCTCCGAGGCTTTGCGCACGCGTTTCATGCACGCCATGCGAAACCCCGCCACCGCCGTTACCGCCGCCGACTATGAGGCGCTTGTCAAAAAAACACCGGGGCTGTGTATTCACAAGGTAAAAGCCTTGGCCAACGAGGCCAAGAACACCGTAATTGTGGCTGTGAAACCCCATTCCTCTGAAGCGTGGCCCACACTGTCGGCTATTTACCGCAAACAAATCCTGCGTCATCTGGAAAAACGGCGTATTGTGAACACCCGCGTCGTTCTGGTTCAGCCACTATATGTCGACATCCACGTGAAGGTATCGGTGCAGGTGTACAGCTATGCCACAAACGCCCAGGAAGAAATAGAGGCACTGCTGCGCAAAGAACTGGATTTTGCCGCCTCCGGGCGAGATTTTGGTGAAACGGTGCGTTATTATCATCTGTTCCATGGCCTGGAGCGTCTGGATTGTGTGCAATCTGTCCAATCCTTTTCACTCATCCCCAGCAACCATGCGCATGCCACCTTGGATGGGCCGGATATTCAGATGGGCTTCAACTGCTTTGCCCGCCCTGGCCAGCTTATGCTGGATATAACCAACAACCAAACCTAAGATTCGCCAGAGAGAGGGAGATTCCCATGGCCGATGCCATAAAAAAATATATGCTGGGCAAAAGCCGTTTTGCCCGCGGTTGCTGTGTGGGCTTTGAGGCCCAGGCAGGCGGGGTGTTACGCGCCGACCCAAACTGCCCCCACCGCAGCTTATTTCTGGGCAGAATCGATAGCGGCCGGGATAATTTCGCGTGGGGCCGGCTCTCCTTTTCCAGCCAGCTAGACCCCGAAATGGTGCTGATTGTGCGTGCTTTTTCTAGCAAAGATGGGGTTTTTGTACACGATGGCCTTCCACAGAGTTTGGATGATTTTTTGCTGGATGCCAGCCATCCCCCAAGCCAAAAGTGGCAGGTTTTTGAAGAGGCTGGCGGTATTAAAAATAGCGGCCACCAGGATGTACTGCTTCTTGGCCAGCAGGGCCGTTACCTTTACTTGGCACTGGAATTGCTGGGCGAAGGAGGAGGCTGCCTACAAGATATGTGCGTATGGGCACCAGGAGACCATTTTTTCCCCACGTTTCCCGAGGTATATCAAAGTGCTGATGACGGGTTTTTCCGCCGTTACCTCACCATTCTTTCCACCATGTACAATGAGATGCAGGAAAAGATGGACGCTCTGGACAAACTGATTGATCTCTCCAGTGCAAGCGAGGAATTGTTGATGGTTTTTGCGGATTGGATAGGCATTGCCCCTGCGCGCGGTGTGCTTGCCACCCAGCAGCTTCGTCAATATCTTGGCATGGCGTGGCCCCTGATACAAGGGAAAGGCACCCGCTGGGCGCTGGAATGGCTAACCACCCTTCTTCTGGGCGAGGGCCACACCTATATTGTGGAAAACAGCAAAGGAAACGGCCTGGAGCGGGGCGCCGCCAACGGCGCCAATGGCCACGAGCCATACCATTTGGTCATATTGGTAAACCTGCCTTCTAACGAGCAGATGCACGCACGGCTTTCACAGCTTATTGGCCAGTTTAAGCCGCTGCGCTGCCAGGTGGATATCATTTTCATCGGCGGACAAAACGCCGTGGATGCCTATTGCTACTTGGATATCAATGCAGCCATTGGGGTGTCTGCCACCGGCCAACTGAATAACCGGGTTATTCTAAACGGAACCACCTACCTGGACTAAAGGAGAATGCCATATGTATACCCGCTGCAAAGGCGTTGCAACCACCCTCGTGGCCTTGGCGCTTACCACCTGTTTTGTGCTGTCTGGCCTCACCGTATACGGCCAGGCTGGGCCAGATTCTGCGCCCTCCTCTGTGTCTGTTCCCAGCACAGCTTCCTCTTTGCCCTCTTCCAGCATAGCACCTCAACCGCCTTCTTCCAGCATAGCGCCACAGCCGCCCCCCGAGCCCACGGGCCCCCCTGAAATTCAGCTGGATTTCAATAATGTAAGCGCCCCGGCTTCTCCGGTGTATAACAATGCCCCGCAAGCCGGGTTTACGGGCCTTGCCTTTCTGGATGCCTCGGGCAGCCCCTATACCAATGTTTCCTGCGTCTCGGGTTATACCACCGCAGGCGGCAGCCCGGATGGAGAACTTTCCCCCACCCTGCCAACAGATGCCGGCAGCTACCAGTATGTAATCAAAAGTACCTACGATGAAACCAGCTACCCCATCACCTTTTCTTCTACCCCAAATGGGCGCACCCCTTTGGGTACCACCATCAGCTACAGAACCACCCAGGTGGGCGAGGCCACGGTAAATTATGGCTTCACCCTGGTATACCCTTTCACCATTAAACAGCGTGAAATCACCATCACCGCCGACAACAAAGACGTTTCCCCAGGGGCCACCTTGCCATCCCTCACCTACACAGTAAGTAACCTGGCGCCCGGCCACACCGCAACCAACGCTCTTCTCAAGCCCCCCAGCTTGGCGTGTCCATCATACTCGAAGTATGCAGGTTCAGGAAGCTTCCTGATTGAAGTAAAAAACGATGCCACCCTTTCCCCGAACTATACGGCCAAGTTGGTCAATGGTACTCTCAGCGTAAAATCTCCGGGCGTAACCTCTCGCACCGGGATAACCCTGTCTTACCCCAACCCGTTGAAAGATTATTATCGTTACGAAAACAGACAGTTCGGCGGCTTTTTTGGCACACATACCTTTCCCAGCGCCAAGCGCGGCTATGGGAATGTTTCGGCCCTGCCCATCTATTTTGGGTATGCTGATTCAAGCATGTACCAATGGTTTTACTACTTTTTACCTGCGCCCACATATTCCGTATCTCTAACCGGCACCAACGCCACGGCTTTCACTGTCAGTAACCCTAGATATTATAGTTACCCCGATATTTATATCGTAAATGTGGTGCCCAAAGCCGGCCTGCCAGATGGAACCTATACCGCGACAGTCAATATACAGGTAACCGGCCAATTCTCTTATTACTATTCCTGGCTATACGGGCAGAGTTCCTCCAGTTCAGCCTGTTCGCTTACGGTAAGCTTTACCGTAGGGCCGGTTTACGCATCTGACACCAATTCTTTTGGAATTTATGGTGGCTTCCGGTTCACCCCCTATGCGCCCCTCGCGGCTTTAGCTAACAATGAGGGGATAGCCGCCGCCGCGGACGGAACACAAGGCCAATATAACACCGGCGGTACGGGCACCGGCGGCACAGGCGCTGGCGGCACGGGTACTGGTGGCACAGGCGCTGGCGGCACAGGCA